>JACQYM010000289.1 GCA_016208225.1 Deltaproteobacteria bacterium
AAGGGATTTTCGATTGCGGATTGCAGATTGCGGATTTCAACCATAAGCCATGAGTTATCAGCCATGAGCCATCAGCTATGAGCCATCAGCCAAAAAAACTGCTTCTGCTGGCAACCATTGCCGCCTATTGCCTGATCGGCGTGGAGATCATCATCATGATCTCGCCGTTTGCCCTTTATTTTTATTCGGTATACGGCACGGTGCTCGATTTCTTTACCGCTTCCCCCTATCTGAGCTGGACCACGGAATTCTTCCTGCCCCACATGACCTTCCCCGACGACCCGCTCATCCTGGCATTTTCCTATCTGCAGGTCCTGCTGGTCATCGGTCTGCTGCTGTTCTTTTCCGCCGCCATTCCCCTCTACTACGGCAGGTTCACCGGCAAGGGGGTGGTGCGCCGGGGCATTTATGCCAGGATCCGCCATCCGCAGTATCTCTTTCTTGCCATCTCGGGCTTCGGGCTTCTGCTCTACTGGCCCCGCTTTATTATTCTCATCATGTACGTCACCATGCTGTTCGTCTATTATCTGCTGGCCCGCAATGAGGAATGGCGCATGCAGCAGGAGGCGCCCGGCGCCTATGAAGCATACATGCAGAGCACCCCCATGTTCATCCCCGGCGAACCGGGTGGCCGCATCTACCGGCTCCTGTTCGACCGCATCCGCCCGAAATGGCTCGGAATCCTTGCCGCCTACTGCCTGGCCATTGTTTTTGCCGTGTGGCTGGCCTTCGGCATCCGGGCCTATACGGTACACCATCTGCCCGCGGTCACGGTCAACGGCGTGACGGTGCTGCCCGTTTTCCCCCGGCCGGCGGCAGAGGTGCGGGAGCTGTACGCCAAGGTAAGCTCCTCCGAACAGGTGCGGCCCTTTCTGCAGGGCGATATGGCGGCCAATCTGGTCTATGTTTTCCCCGGTGATTTTTTTCTGACCGCCCTGGTCACCGATGAAGAGCGCCGTTTTTCCGACGATATTATCGAACGCTTTCCCGAGGTGATTGAATGGCACCAGCACAAATTCCAGGGCGGGCTGGGGAAGTTCTTCAGAATTTTTTATAATTTTATCAGAACGCTGGGCAGGGTTGAAACCGATTACCATGTGGAGCGTTTCGTTTTTGTGCGCGCCAGCGATGCAGGAAACATGCTGGCCGCGCCGCCGGATGTTTTTGCCCTGGGCCTGAAGCGAAAGCCGGTGCTGCTGGTAGACGTCGATGCCGAGGATCACCGCATTGTTTCGGTCATTATCACCACCGGCAAACATAAATGGGGCGCCATGCCCATGCCGTCTTTTTAGCAAAAGTCTATTTTTTCCCGCAGAGCACACGGAGATCACAGGGAACATTTCAGGAAGGAGGGTTCGCGAACGCCCTTACGCGCTGCGACACTGGGCGCTCAGGGATGAATTAATCCTTTACCGCGGCTGCCGCCTCACCCGCCGCCCCGCCACAGACGGCCGTGACCTCTTCCTGCCGTTGGTCCAGACAGTCGAGCAGCGTTGTTTTCTCGGCAACCGTCAATTCGGCCCCATGCTTCACCATCCGGTCTATGGTTGCCCGCCATCTGTCCCTGTCTCGCGCGCCGAGCTTGCGGCAGCTCCAGCCCACATCATGGCATGAAGCGCAGCGCGCCCGCAGAATGGACCCGCATTCCGACTGCAACGGTTTTTCAGCCGCGCAGGCAATGAGGAGGTAAAGAGTGGCTGCCAGGGCGATCGACACGGGGCGCCGCATGTCATTTTTCACCCGGAACACAGATGATTTTATACTGATCGCCGGTCAAACTTCGGCCGCCCTCCGGGGTGACGACAAAGGTATTTTCCACGCCGACCATGCCGACCTCGGGAATGCCTATTTTCGGCTCAACGGCCAGCACCATGCCCGGTTCAAGCGGCAGA
The DNA here is from genome assembly GCA_016208225.1 of Deltaproteobacteria bacterium. Lineage (GTDB taxonomy): Bacteria > Desulfobacterota > Desulfobulbia > Desulfobulbales > SURF-16 > SURF-16. The sequence continues at coordinate 1,893 of JACQYM010000289.1, forward strand.
TCAAAACCCTTGGCCAGCACCGGGTACTCATCGATGGCCAGCCCGATGCCATGGCCGACAAAGCTGACCTTGTTGCCGCCAAGTCCCATGAAGCCATCGGCCCAGCCCTCTTTTCCCGCCCAGGCCAGGACATGCTGCCACAGGTCGCTGGGCAGGATGCCGGGTTTCAGGCGCCGGACAATCCAATCCTGCACCTCGATGCAGAAATCATGGGCCGCCCGCACCTGGGCCGGAATCGCGTAGTACTTGCCCAGCCAGTAAACCTGCGTCTTGTCCGTCTGATATCCTTCATGGGAGAAGCCGACATCGATGGCCAGCAGCTCTCCCGCCTCCCAGGTTCTGGTGGCCGAACCCATATGCGGCACGGCCGGATGGATGCCGCGCAACCCCAGCGCCCCGTTGAACACGCTGGGATAATTGCCGCTTTCCCCGGCGGCAATATGGCCCATGAAGGCCTCCTCCCCATAGGCAGACATCCGTAATACCCCATGGTGGCCTTCGCGGAAAAAGAGATCCGACAAAACCTGGGCAATTTCCAGCTCGGACATCCCCGGTCGCAGCAGGGGCGGCAGCAGTTCCACCAGGCAGCGGGCATGGGCCGTGCCCGCCTCCGTCAGCCTGGCCAGCTCCCAGTCGGACTTGGTTCCCCTGGCCACGCCCAGCAGCCGGTCGCCGTGGAGAAATTCGTACCCCGGCAGGGCGGCGGTCAGACTGTTGGCCAGGGCCCATGACAGGCCGTTCATCTCAGCGGCGAGCCGGCGCGGCAGGGGCGAGCCGGCATCCTGCAGCAGGGCCTCAATCTCCTTATACGACTTGAAGGGGAAAACGTTGAGCAGCGGCGATTCCAACTCGGCGCGCTCCAGTCCGCGCCGGCAGAGAAACACCGGAGCGCCTTCAAGCGGCAGCCAGAAGATACCGCTGCCGAACGTGCCGCTCAGGTAATAGATATTGAGCCGGGAAAAGACCAGTAATCCTTCGGCCCCGGGCATGAATTTTTTCAGCAGAAGCCGACATCGGTTCCAGCGGCTTTCCAATTCCTGCAGCGGTACTCTTTGCACGATAAATCCCCCTGTCAACGCCTGCCGCTGTAAACGGCAAAGCTGTAATTTTTATACCAGCAGTTCACATCCCGGAAGCCGATGTCGCGCAGCGCCGCAAGCTGCCGGGCCAGGGTGGACATCCGGTCCTCCGCCATTCTTGTCAGGGCCGCCTGCAGCTCCGCTTCCGTAATGCCGTTCGCCTTGACCTGCTCAACCCACTGCCGCCGGTAGATTCTGTCAATTTCCTCTGTGTCGCCCAGCACCTGATCCGCGTTGATGAAAATTCCCCCGGCCGTCAGATGCCCATGACATTTGCGGAATAACCGCCATTTGTCCGGCTCGGCAAGATGATGGATGGAGAGCGATGAAATGATCAGATCAAAGGATTGGCCGAATGATTCCGCCTGCGCATAGTCAGCCGCCAGCAAGGTGAAATCGTGCGGCAGCCGGTCCAGTCTTTTCCGGGCCTCGGCCAGCATGTTGGCGGAGATATCGATCAGGACAAAGCGGGCCTTGGCAAAGCGATCGGCCACCATGGCCGTCAGCAGACCCGTGCCGGCGCCCAGTTCCAGCACGGTGACGGCCTTGTCCGGGGCAAACGGGATGGACTCTAGGGCCAGCCGGTAAAAATCGGCAAAACAGGGGATGAGTTTTCTTCTCGACTCATCATATTGCCCGGCGTATTGATCAAAAACGGCTTTAACGGACATGAAGCAAGTGTTGATTAATGGTTGGTCTCTAAAAATTGACTGTCTCGTAAACCACAGAGCGCACAGCACCCGTAGGTCGGGTTAGCAGGTGTATCGCGTAACCCGACAAAAAAGGCAATCCGGCCAATAACCCTATCCTTTGCACCACCCGAGTTCATGTCGGGTTACGGCGATAGGGCCGCCTAACCAGACCTACGCTCTGTAATTAAAAAATTTCTCTGTGCTCTCTGTGTGCTCCGTGGTGAAAAAAGACTTTCCGAGTCCATCAAGAACGCCTGGGCAGCAATTGCTCGAAACCTGCATACCCCGCTTCAAATCGCTGCCGGCCCGACTCAAGAAATTCCGCCAGGCTCCACTCAACCGGCAGCAGACGATGAACGAATTGCGGCCGGACGACGTACGTTTCCGCCTCCAGGGAAATTTCATCGCCGCAGCGGTAGTACATCTCCCCCTCAAAGGCGTCCAGCCGCGCCCAGGCCTCGGCCGGCACATCAAAATAAACGATACCCCGGACCAAACCGCCCTGCTCGGCGACAACCCCCGGATACACCTCGCCGTCAATCCGGCCGCGCCGGTAATTGCCGAGCGTGGCCGGGGCATGGGCCGGGCGACAGGCAGAGACCTTGTGCATGATATCCTCGCACATCAGGGTTCCATAGGCAAAAAGATGCATTGGCATGGCGTGCTCTGTGGTTAATTCAACTTTCTGAGTTTGCATAACTGGTTGAAATATTCAATCTTGTGACAATATTTCCGGTCGTCATTCCGGCACTCTGTTCAGTCCCCGCTTGACGGGGATGCTTTAAGCCGGAATCCAGTATCCGGGAGTTTCTGGATGTCGGATCAAGTCCGGCATGACGAACCGTACGCTGTTCATTTCATGTAACCCACGGTAAACTCGCACAATTCAACAACTCAGAAAGTTGAATGGCGAAAAAATCTAACCGAGAATCTCCTCCAGAGCCCGGCCCAGGGCGGCACACTGGTCGTCCGTGCCGACCGTGATGCGGAGGAACTGCTCGATGCGCTCCTGCTTGAAGTGGCGGACAATGATGGCCTTTTTCCGCAGCTCCGCGGCTAGCTGCACGGCGTCACGGGCAGGATGGCGCGCAAAGACAAAATTAGCCGCCGACGGCAGCACCTCAAACCCGAGCCGGGTGAGATTTGTCACCAGCGCTTCCCTGGTCCGGATAATCGCCGTTCTGGTCCGGTCGAAATAGTCCCTGTCCTCCATGGCCGCCACCGCTCCCCGGATGGCAAGACGGCCCAGGGGGTAGGAGTTGAAGCTGTTTTTTACCCGCTCCAGGGCCTCGATGAGTTTGGGGTGGCCGACGGCAAAGCCGACCCGCAGGCCGGCCAGGGACCGGGACTTGGACAGGGTCTGGATGACGAGCAGATTGGGATAGCGGTCCACCAGGGCAATGGCCGACTCCCCGCCGAAATCCACGTACGCCTCATCCACCACCACCACGGAGGCCGGATGGCGCGCCAGCAGCGTCTCGATGGCGGACAGGGGCAGCACCCTGCCGGTGGGCGCATTGGGATTCGGGAAAATGATGCCGCCATTGGGCCGGCCGTAGTTTTCCGGGTCAATCTCAAAGGCCGCGGTAAGCGGCACGGTGACGAAATCCACCCCGTACAGGCCGCAGTACACCGGATAAAAGCTGTAGGTGATGTCCGGAAAGAGCAGCGGCCTGTCATGCTTTAACAGCCCCAGAAAGGCATGGGCCAGCACCTCGTCCGAGCCGTTGCCGACAAAAACCTGGCCGGCCGTGACGCCGTAATAGGCAGCCACCGCCGCCTTGAGACTTTCGGCGTTGGGGTCGGGATAGAGACGAAGACCATCATTCACCTCCTCCTGCAGGGCTGCCAGCACCCTGGGGGAAGGTCCGTATGGGTTTTCATTGGTATTGAGCTTGATCAGATCAGCAAGCTTCGGCTGCTCCCCCGGCACATAGGGGGTCAGACCGTGCACCACCGCACTCCAGAAATGACTCATGATGGATATCCTGTTTGGCTCATGGCTCATGGCTCATGGCTCATGGCTCATGGCTCATGGCTCATGGCTCATGGCTCATGGCTCATGGCTCATGGCTCATGGCTCATGGCTCATGGCTCA
>JACQYM010000048.1 GCA_016208225.1 Deltaproteobacteria bacterium
CCAAAACACTATTGATCTATGTCGTCATGCCGGCATGTTTTTAGCCGGCATCCAGCGGAGGACGTGGATTCCGGCTAAAAACATGCCGGAATGACGGACGTTTCGAGACTTGGTAACGGTATATCAACAATTACTGAACCCCTTTTAAGCCGGTAAGAAAAACAAACGCAATATTGCAGCAGGATAACAGGCATAAGGGGCCGTTTGATGGCATGGGCTGAAATGTAATGGTTATCCTGTAACGGCCTTTAATTCCAAAACCCGCTTTCACTGTTAGATTTTCAGGAAAAGGAAATGATATGAAACAAAAAACAAGCCTCCCTGGCAACTGGATTGTCTGCATATGGCTCCTTCTGCTGACCGGCTGCGCAATGTCGCCCCCCCAAAATGATTATGCGAATCCGACCATGGATTTCAGCGCCATCCAATCCGTTGCCGTGCTTCCTTTCCAGAACCTCACCAGCGATGACCAGGCCGCGGAAAGGGTGCGGGACACCTTCATGGGCATGCTGCTTGCCACCGAAGCCTTTTACGTATTGCCCCCCGGCGAGGTGAACCGGGGCATAAGCAGGGCCGGGATGCGGACACCGTCAACACCCACGGTGGAGGAGATCAAAGCGATCAGCAAAATTCTTGAGGTGGACGCCGTCATTACCGGTGTGCTCAGAGAGTATGGCACAGTCCGTGCCGGTTCGGCCGAGGCCAACCTGGTTTCTCTGAGTGTGCAGATGCTGGAAATCGAGACGGGAACCGTCATCTGGTCCGCATCCTCCACCAGAGGAGGCATCAGCATGACCGACCGGCTTTTAGGCGGCGGCGGCCAGCCCATGAACAAGGTCACGGAACAGGTTATCAATGATCTTCTTGATAAACTTTTTGAATAACAGGGCCTGCGTTCTTTTTCTTGCTGTTTTCCTGCTGGGGGGCTGTGCGCAGCTTGAGCAGCTTGAGCAGGAAAAACCGGAGCCGCTCGCCATGCTGGGCATGGATGTGGCGTGGCAAGAAGGGCCGCAGACGGCCAGGCTCGGCTCCCTGCGCTGCAGCATCAGGACAAGCGGGGGCAGCGGCAAGGTGACATTTGAGTTGCAAACGCTGAAAGCGGGTATTGCAACCATAGAACACTCCGGCGAGGAATCAACCTGGAGCTGGTCACCCAAGGAACCGGGAATATACCGGGTAAAAACAACGGCAACCGATGACACCGGCGCCTCGGTTGACAGCGGCTGGTCCGCCGAGTACCGGTTTGATCCGCCCGTCGGTTCCGGTTCTCTGTATGCGGTACTGCCGGTGGATAATATAAGCGCCACCAAAGCCCCACTGGCAGAAATTCACCAGGCGTTGATAAATGCCCTGACGGAGAAGGGGTTTCAGATCCTTGCCCACGAAACGCTCGATGATTTCATGGAAAAAAACAGGGTGCGCTACACCGGCGGTTTGAATTCGGAGATAGGACGCAAGCTGCAGGAGGAGCTTGGGGTTGAAGGCGTTTTTATTACTTCCCTGGAAACATGGCAGGATGGCAGCCCGCCCCGGGTCTCCCTGGTTAGCAGGGTGGACTTGCCCGGAGAGTGGCCGGAGATCCTCTGGATTGACAGTGTCGGCCTTACCGGCGACGATGCGCCCGGCCTCCTCGGCATCGGCAGAATCAAAAGCGCGGAGCAGTTACTGGCCAAAGGCGTGGACAGCCTGGTGAACTCCTTTCAACTGTATCTGGCGGGCGGCTATCCAACGTATCGGGTTGCCAGCGACCGGCAGGAAATGAGGGTGGTCAACAGCGCCAACAGCACCGCGGATTTTTTCGGGACAAAGATCGAACGGCGGCATCAACCCCGTTTCACGTATCGGGCGCCGGACTATGACCCGGCAGGCCGTTATTCCGTGGCCGTGGTGCCTTTCTTAAATGTTGATGCCAGAAAATATGCCGGCGAAGTTGTTGCTCTGCACTTCGTCAAACAGCTGAGCCGCTATGAAAATCTGCGCGTTGTTGAGCCGGGTCTGGTCCGGCAGATCATGCTTGACTACAGGATGATCATGGAGGCCGGGCCATCGCTGGCCAACTCGGACATCCTGGCAAGTGAAAATATCCTCGGCGCGGACATCGTCTTTTCCGGCAAGGTTTTCGATTACCAGGGGACGCTGGGCATGAGCAAGGTGGATTTCTCCGTGCAGGCCTTTGACGGCGAGAAAAGGGAAGTGGTCTGGACCTCCCGCAGCTATGCCACCGGAGATGAGGGGGTTTATTTTTTTGACGTGGGGCGTGTTCCTTCCGCCCATGGCCTGACCACCAGGATGTCCAAGGCGGTGGTCGACTTGCTGGAAGAATAGTTTTTTTCACCACAGAGCACACGGTACTTTTCGATCAGATAAAACCTTTAACTTTAGGCACTTTAAGTACTTTAGTGCACTTTAGGCACTTTACCGGTAACGGGCCAGAATTCGAGATGGTGAGTTAACCCTGAAATCACGTCACGACATCAGGAGTTCTGAAGTTATTAAAAACAGGAAATATGCGGAGGCATTCCATGAAAAGAAAGATCAGCAGGCTGGCGGTCGCATGCACCTTCATCCTTTTTTCAGCTGTGGCAGCGAACGCTACCGGCGGGGCGAACATGATTGATGCCGTGCCGACCGCCCCTGCAGAAGAAGTGAAGGAACTCACTATAGCCCTGAGGCTTCCTTCTTCAGCAAAAGTGGAACAGGTGCCGCTTTTTTCCGAAAAATACAGCCAGACTCCGGTTGCCATGGTCAACGGCGACCCGATCACCCTGGAAGAATTCGCCGAACAGTTGGTCGCCATGCACAGTGACATGGAGCAACCCGGCACCCAGGAGAAAAAAAATTTCAGCGCGCTCCTCGACCGGATGATCGGCATCAAACTTGTGGTGCAGGAAGCTGTCAATATCGGCCTGGACAAGACCTCGGCCACCCAGACCCAGATGGAAGACTTTGCCTTGACGACGCTGATCAAACAGCTGGTGGGCAGACAGCTGCAGAATCTGAAACCGGACCAGGAAAAAGTTGAAGAAATCTACCGGCAGATGGCCCTGGAAGCAAAATTGACATCCTTTAAATTTCAAAACCAGGCCGACGCCCAGGCCTTGCTTGATCAATACAAGGCAGGCGGAGATTTCACGCAATTGGGCCGTTCCATGGTGAAAAGCGGCAAGGCGGAAGGCGGAGATAAATCGGAAGAATATATCAAGCTGAAAGATCTGCTCCCCAATGTGGCCCAAGGTCGGCAAGGTCAGCGAAATTTTTAAAACCGATAAAGGATTTCAGCTTTTCAAGCTCGAAGACCGGCGGCGCTATGAAGATCCGGAGGCGCGAAGCCAGGCGGAGCAGATGGTACTGCAGCAGCAGGCCGGTGAAAAACAGGTGAAATACCTGAAGGAGCTGGAAGATAAATATGTCACCATGGACAAGGAGGCAGAGGAGTTTCTCGATTTTGAAAAGATCATGCAGGAGAAACCAGGGGCAAAGGCATCGGAGGTTTTCGCCAAACTGCGCAACGAACAGCGGCCCCTGGCCACGATAAAAAACAACGGCAAGACTACGGTTATCACCGTGGCGGAGATAGTGAAAGACCTGGAGGCCACTTTTTTCCACGGGACGGAGCAGCCGATTGCCCCCAAGGAAATGAATGCCAAAAAAGACGCGATCCTCCGGGATAAACTGCTGAAAATTATCGGGCCGCTTGAGGCGAAACTGCTGGGCATCGACCAATCGAAGGAATACCTCTCCGCAGTGAAAAAATTCAGGGAAGAACTTCTCTTTGACACATTCATGAGCAAAGTGGTGCTGCCGACCGTCAAAGTTACTCAGGAGGAAGCCCGGAAATATTACAACGAGAACATTGCGGATTATTCCACCCCCCTGATGCTCAAGATGAAAAGCCTGGCCTTTCTTGATGAAAAAAACGCCCAGGATGCCCTGAAAAAACTCAAGGCCGGCAGCGATTTCAAATGGGTTTCCAGCAATGTCAAGGGATTGGCGGCTGAAGATGACAAAAGGATGCTGAATTTCGGCGGCACCCTGCTCGCCGTTACCGCCCTGCCTGATGATCTGCAGAAAACGGTGGGCAATGCCAGGTCAGGCGACATCTTTCTGTACAAGGATCCCGGCAATCTGTTCTATGTCCTGACCGTTGAAACCGCATTTCCTCCCCAGGCAAAATCCTACGAAGAAGCACAAAACGAGGCGGCCAAAGCTGTCTACGGCCGAAAAATAAACCAGTCACTGACGGATTATGAGAACAAACTGAAAGAGGTTTATGAAACGGAAATTTTCCTCGTCAATGAGAATAACTGACCGGAAAGGGTCCCCATCCACCGTTTCGGCTTACGTGTTCACTATTGTATGAACGCACTATTAATGGAGTGATGATCATGGCAAAGACCACAGGCAGAAGAAAAATATTCCTCGGGATAGCAGCGGTATTCACCGGCCTCAGCTTTCTGCAGCTGGAATTTCCCGCGCCGGCCCAGGCAGCCAAGCGCACTTTCGAAAAAAAGGCCTGCGCGGACTGCCACGAGGATTTCAACAAAAAATACCTCGGCATGAAAAATGTGCACTCCGTGGTGAAAGAGGGAAAATGCGAGGAATGCCATCTCCCCCATGGCATTGTGGGCAAACTGCTGCTGAAGGAGGAGGGCAACGACCTCTGTTTTCTCTGCCACAAGAAAGAGGATCTGAAACTGGACCAGAAAACCGGGGTGCATTCGGCCCTGCGGCAGGGAAAATGTGTTGCCTGCCATAATCCCCATGCCGCCGACGCCTCGAACCTGCTGAAGGCGGAAGGCAGTGCAATGTGCTTTACCTGCCATCAACAGGAAAAATTCAGCAAAAAGGTGGTACACGCCATTATCACCAAGGAAGGCTGCAGCGCCTGTCACCTGGCCCACTCTTCCAGTGAGGCCAATCTGCTCACCATGGCGCCGGATAAGCTCTGTCTTTCCTGCCACGACAGCAATGCTTCCCCTTTTACCAGTGCCCATGGCGGGTACCCTGTCGAGAAGAAATCATGCACCATCTGTCATGACCCCCACAGTGCCGAACAGGCCAAACTGCTGAAGGGCAGCGTGCACAATCCGGTGGCTGCCGCCGAATGCAGTTCCTGCCATAATCCGCCGACAGATGCCAATCCTTTCAAGACAACGTCGGAAGGCGGCGAATTATGCATGACCTGCCATGAAAAAGATTCCTTGATGGCAGGGGGGGTTATCGAACATGAACCCTTTCAGACCGGCATGTGTCTTTCCTGTCATAATCCCCATACATCGGACCAGGAAAAACTTCTGGTCAGCAAGGGCAACCAGCTCTGTTTTACCTGCCATGAGGATACCAGCAAGACGGTGAAATTTCCCCATGCGCCCCTGGCAAGCGATCGGGGTTGCCTTTCCTGCCATGCCCCGCATGCCGCCACCTATAAAAAACTTGTCAATAAAAGCGATGGGGAGCTGTGCTTTACCTGCCATACGGAAACCCGCAAAAACGGCGAAAAAATACAAAACAAACATTCGCCCTATGCCGAGCAGATGTGCACCAGCTGCCACAACCCCCATGGCTCCAGCGCCGAGAAAATTCTCATCGCCAGGTCGGACCAGGTCTGCTACGCATGCCATACCGAACTTGAGGGCCAATTCTTCAAGACCAATATCCATAAGCCCGTACAGAACGGCCAATGCACCGCCTGTCATCTCGGCCATGGCGGCAATCAGGCGCAATTCCTCAAGGCAGCCGGGGCGGAACTCTGCACCACCTGCCATGCGGAGTTCATGAAAAATTACAAGGGAATCACGGTCGAGGGGCAGAAAAGCCTCTGCATCAAATGCCACAGCGATTTTGAGAAGAACCTGAGCGGGGCAAAAAGCATGCACTCTCCCGTGACAAACGGGGAATGCAGTTCGTGCCATAATTCCCACAAGGCGAAGCTCAATTCATTGCTGCTGGCGGAAACTCCGGACCTCTGCATGGTTTGCCACACGGCCTTGAAAGACAAAATGGCCGCTGAAAAAGTACATGCGCCGGCGGGCAGAGACTGCCTGCGCTGCCACAAACCGCATGGGGCAAATGAGAAAAAGCTCATGGCGCAGCCTCTGCACGCCCTCTGCGGTGAATGCCATGAACCGGACAGCGCTTCTTTCAAAAAGGCACACATTTCCATCAATGCGGCTGACATCAACTGCGTCAACTGCCATGAACCGCATTCATCGAAAGACCCGAAATTTTTCAAGGAAATACTGCACGCGCCTTTTGCTGCGAAAACCTGTGACCCTTGCCACATTGTTGAGAAGGAGTAAGAGATGCCTCATACAAAATACAGACATACACTCGCTTTTTTGCTCTTGGCCGGAACCGCTCTTCTCTCTGCCGCATCCCCGGTGAGGGCGGAAGGCAAATTCAAACTCCAGCCCGGAGCGCATGGCAAAATCTGCCTGACCTGTCATGTGGAGTTCAGCGAAAAAATGAAAAAAAAGTTTATTCATACACCGCTGACGCAGGGGGAATGCTCCGGATGCCATAATCCGCATACCTCCTCCCATGCCAAACTCATGGCGGCGGGCACGGATTCGATCTGCTACCAATGCCACGACCAGCTGGTGCCGGACCAGGCGCGCAGCGCCCATAAGGTGGTGCAGGAGGGCAAGTGTGTCTCCTGCCATGATCCGCACTCCTCCGACAACCCGGCAAATCTGCTGGAGGCAGGGAAAAAACTCTGTTTCGGCTGCCACAAGGAGCTGGCTGCCCGGATTGAGAAAAACAAGTTCAAACATGCTCCCGTGGAAAAGGACTGCCTTGGCTGCCATACCCCCCATGCCTCGGCGGACAACGACCAACTGCTCAAAACCGACGTGAAGTCACTCTGTCTCAAGTGCCACCAGACCGATCAGGCATCCTTTAAGACCAGACATCTCAATTATCCGGTGGAGAAGAGCCGCTGTACATCCTGCCATGATCCGCACGGTTCCAGTCAGGGCGCCATTCTTTATGACAATGTCCATCAGCCGATTGTCAATAAAATGTGCAATCAATGTCATAACGAGGCCCAATCCGCAGAGCCTCTCGGCCTCAAGAAAAACGGCTTTGAGCTCTGCCAGGGCTGTCATTACGAAATGATGAACAAGACATTGAACAAGAAGCGCATGCATTGGCCGCTGCTTGACAAGACCGGGTGCATCAATTGTCATTCGCCCCACGCCTCGCCGGTAAGCGGCCTGCTCAAGAAGCCCATGCTTCCCCTGTGCGGCAGCTGTCACGCCGACACCATTTCCCGGCAGGAGAGATCGCAAACCCCGCATCCGCCGGTGGCGGACGGGGATTGCACCGCCTGCCATTCGCCCCACGCTTCGGACAATCTCTTTTTCATGAATGAGGCGTCCACGGTCACTGTGTGCGGCAATTGCCATGACTGGCAGACACATTCCACCCATCCGATCGGGGAAAAGGTCCTTGATCCCAGAAATCAGAACATCACCCTGCAGTGTATGAGCTGTCATCGCACCCATGGCACTGAATACAAACATTTCATGTATTTTCCCGATACGCAGACCCTTTGCGTCCAATGCCATGAGAAATATAGGAGATAATGCCATGCGAAAATTATGCATATCGTTTTCAATACTTTTTCTTCTGCTGGGTGCATCATTTCCCGCCGCGGCTGAAACAGCGAAAATCAAGCATCTGGTGAGTGTCTATGTCGACGGCGACGGCAAAAAATTGCAATACCCGGAAGGAGTCGCCTGCCAGGGTGATTCTTTTCTGGTCGCCGATACCGGAAACAGCCGAATCCTCCGATATTCCTATAAGAATTCGACCCTTGCCGCGGAAGGACAATTTCCCCTGGAGAATGGTTACCCCATCGTGATTCAGGTAAATTCGAAAGGTGAAATCTATTATCTCGACGGCAAGGAACGCCGCATAGGCCGCTTCGGCGCCGCGGGCGAGCCGAAAGGATTCATGAAATTTACCGGCCTGCCGGAAACGGAAACGGTCATGCTGCGAAGTTTCAGGATTGACGGCGAAAACAATCTTTACCTGCTTGATATTTTTTCGGAACGGGTTGTCCGCGTCAATTCGGAAGGACAGTTTATGGAAAGCATTCCCCTGCCCGAAAATTACGGCTTCTTTTCCGATCTGGCTCTCGATCAGCGGGGAAAAGTTTTTCTGGTGGATAGCATCAATGCGGCTGTTTATGCCCAGAACGAACAGGGTGACGGCTTTGTTCTCCTGGGCAAGAACATGAAGGAGTATATGAATTTCCCCACCGGCATTTCCATCGACCGGGCAGGCCAGATTTTTCTGACCGATCAGTTCGGCAGCGGCCTCATTCTGATCGGCAGGGACGGCTCGTTTCTGGGGAGAAAAATTGCCATGGGGTGGATCGACAGTCTCCTTTTCTACCCTTCGCAACTCTGCATCAACGGCAGCGACGAGATAGTTATCGCCGATCGCAGCAACAGCCGGGTCCAGGTATTCGGCCTGGCTGAATAATGAGCGCAGGAAACCGCATGCCACCCCCCCGCCGCGGGGCTGCCCTCGCCCCAGGAAGCAACACCGCGCAGGAACCGCCGGCCGGGGTCATCAATGAAATGATGGCCCTGCTTCAGACCGGACAGCTGGGGCTCCTGGAGCAGAAAGCCAGGGAGACCATCCGATGCTGGCCCGATCATTTTTTGGGCTGGAAGGCGCTTGGCAACGTTCTGCTCATGCAGGGAAAAGCGGCGGACGCCGTGCCCCCCCTGGCGAACGCTGTGAAAATGGCCCCCGATGATGCCCAGGCGCACCTGAACCTGGGCAACGCCCTGGTGGAACTCGGCCGGCATGCCGCGGCGGAGACCAGCTATCAAAAGGCCCTGGCCTGCAAGCCGGATTATGTGCAGGCGCACAGCAACCTCGGCATTGCGCTCATGAATCTCGGC
>JACQYM010000273.1 GCA_016208225.1 Deltaproteobacteria bacterium
ACAATTGCCGGTTTACAGTAAACGATTCAATGCCGTTTCCTAACCGTAAACCGTAAACACAGCCTATAATCCGAACAGCGAACATTAACCCTGAATTGGCTGAAAATCAGTGGTAATCACAAAACAAATTAACCGCATTCACGTGCAGATCCCCGTGATGGCATTTCTGTCCGCAATGCCATGCACCGTGCGGTGCGGATTTATTTGGCCGGCACTGCCGGCTGGGGCAGATATTTGTGCTCGATGCTCATGCGGATCAGCCCTTCGCCTTCCGCTTTCGGCGGCAGGATTTTGCCCATTTCCGCGGCCACCTGCCCGGCGTCCTGCGAGGTTGCCGTCAGCTCCCTGGCCTTTTTATCAAAGGCGATCAGGTATTCCTTCATGTCCCGAACATCCTTTTTTGTTGAAACAGGTCCATGGCCGGGGATGATTTTGTCCACATCCATGGCCGCGATCCGGTCCAGCACCTTCACCCACTCCTCGATGTTGCCCTCGCCCATGTACGGATGATAGCCGGTAAACAGGATGTCGCCGGCAAACAGGATTTTGCTCTCCGGCAGATAGACCAGGATGCTGCCTTCGGTGTGGGAGACGCCGGTATAAATCAGCTGCACCGTCCGGTCGCCCAGGTCGATATCCAGGCGGTCGCCGAAGGCCAGCGCGGGCAGGACGATCTCCGTTCCCTCCATGTCCTGCTCGGTAAGGCCATATTCCTTGGCGTTGCCGAGGGCGGCCTGGCCATGGGTTTTCAGGTTGGCGGCATCCTTGAGCTGGGAGATGACGACCGCGCCCTGCCTGGCAAAATCGGCATTGCCGAAGGCGTGGTCCAGGTGATGATGGGTATTGACCACATAGCGGATCGGTTTATCGGAAATTGTCCGGATATCCCAGAGGAATCGCTGCGCTTCACTGGAGGAGATCAGGGTGTCCACCACCAGGATGCCATCCCTGCCGATGATGATGCCCGCATTGGCGCCGAAACTGTTCTGGGCGGACATGTTTCTGGTATCCACATAGGCATACACATTGGCGGATATCTCCGTCAGACTCTCGGCGGCCAGGGCCGTGCCGGTATGGACCAAGCCGATGATGAGCAGTGCCGTAACCGCCTGCCGCAAAATCCCGATTCCGTATCTCTTCATTGCATTCCTCCTGTCAGAAAAAATTTAGGCATTTTAAGTACTTTAGCGCACTTCAGGCACTCTACCGGTAACAGGCCGGCAGATCGGCCAGTATCCAGTCAACCGCGGCCGCCAGGTCCTCGGCCACGTGATGGGGTTTGATCTGCTGCTGCGGGCCGATATACTCATAGTCGCCCCGACCGTAGCCGGTGAGCACCAGAATGCCCTTGGCGCCGCAGGCGGCCGCGGCCTTGAGGTCGGACCAGCGGTCGCCCACCACGTAGGAGCGGGCCAGATCAAGCCCCAGCTCCCGGGCGGCCCGGACAAAAAGGCCGATCTTCGGTTTGCGGCAGTCGCACTCGACCCGGAACCGCTCCTCCTTGGCCTCCGGGTGATGGGGACAGATATAAATGCCGTCCACATGGGCATCGGCGCGGGCCAGCTCGGCCAACATCCGTCGATGCACCTCAATCAGCAGGCTTTCCGGGAAATAGCCCCGGGCCAGACCTGACTGATTGGTGACCACCGCCACGGGGATGCGGGCCAGGTTGAGCCGGCGGATGGCCTCGGCCGCGCCGGGCAGCAGATGGAAGCGGTCGATATGATTGATATAGCCCATCTGTTCATTGATGGTGCCGTCCCTGTCCAGAAATACCGCGGGTTTCATCATTTCTCCAGCAGGCCCAACACCGCCCGGCTCACCTCATCCACCGAGATGTCGAGCATGCAGCGGAAATCCAGCTTGCATTTTTTCTTCAGGCAGGGCCGGCAGGCCAGCTCTTTCTGCACCACCACCGCCCGGTCCGAAAATGGGCCGGTGGCCGTCGCATCCGTGGAGCCGAAAACAGCCGCCAGCGGGGTGCCGGTGGCGGCAGCGACATGCATGAGCCCGGAATCGTTGGTGACAAAGGCGTCACAGACCGAAATGAGGGCCATGGCCTGGGCCAGGGTCGTCTTGCCGGCCAGGCCGCGGATAAAGCCCGGCCCGTAGCCGGTGATGACGTCGATGGTTTCCTTGTCCGCCGACGTGCCGAATACCAGGAATTTCGCGCCGTTCAGCCGGTGCAGGCCGGCGGCCAGCAGGCCGTATCGTTCCGCGGGCCAGCACTTGGCGGGCCCGTAGGCGGCACCCGGATTGAGGCCGATGACAAGGTCGGCGCCAAGTCCTTTCCGCAGGTTGCGGGCAAATTCCAGGTCCTTGTCGTCATGCTGCAGGAACAGTTGGTCGCTGCCGCAGGTAAGGCCGAGATCGGCCAGCAGGGCCTGATAGTAAAAGACCTGATGCTTCCGGCGGATTTCAGCGCGGATCGGCACGCCATGGGTCAGCAGCAGCGAGCGCGCATCCCTTTTATAACCGGCGCGTACCGGGATGCCGGCCATTTTGGCCAGCAGGGCCGCCTCAAAGGCATTCTGCAGCAGGATGGCCATGTCAAAGTGCATCGTCTGCAGTTCCCGGCTCAATCGCAGCATGCCGGACAGGCCGGTGTGCTCGTCCTTTTTCCGGTAATGGATGATGCGGTCGACATGGGGGCTGGCGGCAAAGACATCGGCCATCCAAGGCTGGGCAAGCACGGTGATCTCCGCGGCCGGGAAATTTTCCCGGATCGTCCGCACGGCGGGCGTGGTCATGATGGCATCGCCGATCCAGTTGGTGGAGCGTACCAGTATTTTGCGGGGCTGAATTTCCTTGAGGGTTGCCTTCATGAACCTTGCGCCTTCATCTTTTCTCTGCGGTTTTCAGGAGCCGTTATGGAACAACATGGCCATTTTTTTCAATTTCGTTACGGCTCTTTATACCCCTCAAGGGGGTATTGAAAAGAGTGCCGTTTCGAGCATTTCTCTGGCCATGATATTTTACAACGGTTTACTTGCGGGTATCCTGTGGTTCCCATTTTTTCATATGATCACCATCGACTTTCAGAGCGTAGAGCGTAGGTCGGGTTAGCGTGTGTATGGCGTAACCCGACAAAAGAGGCCTCCGGCTAACCGCCATCTCCGCAAGCGGGAACAACGAACAATGAAAGTCTCGCGGCGTAGAAGCGGGCCTTGCCCGCGATAGAGATCGCCGCAACGCCGAAGGTCGCAGGCATGGCCCGCTCCTACGACACGAGACTTTC
>JACQYM010000049.1 GCA_016208225.1 Deltaproteobacteria bacterium
GTTCCGCGGCCAGATGGGGGGAGGCAGGCAAGGCAAAGCGGTACGGCGCCATGATGTCAAGTTTTGCCCTGTCCAACGGCAGATTGTTGCTGCGCAGGCAAAAGACAAGATCCTCCGGCACCTCGCCGCCGGTGCTCACCCATTTCTGATAGCCGGCCTTCAGCCCCATGTCGCGCAAACAGCCGACAAGCAGTGAACTGACCACGGTTTTTCCAACCCCGGTGCCGGTTGCCGTGATAAAGACGGCCGTGCCGTTATTTTTTCTCACAGCTGCCCTCCTGCCGCGGCCGGCGTGCGGTAACAAAAAATACCTGATACGAAACCGTCTGGCCGCCGTTGTCCATAAACCATTTTTCCAGCTTTTGCATCCGGCCGCGGGTCAACAGCGGCAGCGCGGGATGATACCCCCCGGTGCCTGTTTTTCTGATATGGCTGAACAACTCCTGCAGGGAAAGATAGTTGCGCCGGTACTCGGCTTCCTCGATCATTACCTGCCCGAAGCAGGCCGTGGCCATCTGGGCCAGCCGGGCTCTCTCGGGAAATCGCGCCGCCGGCAGCGGCACCGGCTCGGCAAATGCTTCGGAAAGACCGGCCGCCAGTTCATGCAGGGTGCCGGGGCCGAAGAAAGAGGCGAGAAAAAGTCCCTCGGCGGCAAGGCTCTGCGCCGCACGGCACAAGGCCCGGGCCGGATCATCAAACCACTGCATGGTGGCGTTGCTGGTTATCAGACCGAATGAGCGGCTGTTTTCTGCCAGAAACCTTTCCCCATCCTCGCAGAGAAAGGAAACAGCGGCAAGCTCCCCGCATTTTTTTCGCGCCTGGGCAACCATGGCGTCGGAAAAATCAAGGGCGGTCAGTCGTGCCCCGGGAAAGCGTTCCGCCAGTATTTTCGTATAATTGCCGGTGCCGCAGCCGATTTCAAGAATTTCCGCGGCGGAAAATTTCTCCGGCAGCAGGGAGGCGAGCCGTGCCGCGCTTTGCCGCTGCACCAGGGCATAGTCGTCATAGGTGGCCGCGGCCTTGGAGAACCTGCGGCAGATCGCCTTTTTTCTCTCCCCGCTCATTGCCGGCCCTCATCCTGATCAAGCAGCACCATATGGCCGCCATGCGGCAGGATCTCGCAGGCGGCGCCCGGCAGCTTCGCCATTTGATCTACCGGCGCCACCAGGTCCCGGCGGCCATGGATCACGGTCACTTTGGTTTCAGGCGGCACCTTGCCCGGCAGGGTAGAAGCGGCAAGATAATCAAGACCGGCATGGAGTAGTTCCGGGTCAAGCTCCGCCAGATACCGATCCTGCAGGCCGCGCTGAAATTCCTGATACGCCTTTTTGTATCCCAGAAAACATTTCCGGTAAAATTCCCGCATATATCCGGGCAGATCGCCGTTGATTCCCTGCCTGCTCGCATCAATTTCCTGCCGCGGCCAGGAGTTGCGCATGGCGAGCAGATCAAGCCGGGCAACCAGCCCCGGATGGGCCAGGGAGAAGGCGAGCCCGAGCAGGGCCCCCATGGACCAGCCCCGGACGGCAATCCTGTCAATTTTTTCCGTGCGCAGAAAGGCGGACAGATCAGCGTCCAGAGAGACGGGATCAAGAAACGAAACAGGCAGGAGCAGGCTGCGGCCGGGAAAGAGCCGGTACAGCTGCACCAGGCGCGCGTCAAATCCCCAGCCGGGCAGGAAAAGCAGGGGTATGTCGTCCGATGCGCGGACAAAAGAAAAGTGCATGGCAGGGCTTACAGCCGGAAAGGAAACCAGGAAGCCCTTCTTGCCTTTTTGAGGGGAGCTGCTGATTCCGGGCCGGGCTGCAGCTCCGGTTTGTCAACGGGCGGCACGTTGTTGCCCCCTTCCAGCCATTTCAACCTTTCCTTTACCCGCCCGAATTCAAGCAGCAGTTTTTCGTTTTTCCGGCGCTCATTGGCAAGATCAACGGTAAGCTGCCGGACTAAATCATCCCGGGATCCGCCGGCCTGCTTCTCCAGCTCATCATGCTGCAAGGCGAGCTGAAAGCGCAGCTCCTGCACCAGCTTTTCCAGGGCAGCCAGCCGCTCGGCAAACATTGTCAGCTCGCCTGCCGCCGCAATTGCAGCCGGTGCGGCGGCCTCGACCGCCGTGGTCCGCAGCTGCTCCCCCGGCCCCGCCAGGTCTCCCTTGTCCTCCAGCACCTGCAGCACGATATTTTTATCGATTGCGGGCAGCTCATCGGCAAAACCATAAACCAGGGCCGAATCGCAGAGCAGATTGATGGAACGCGGCGTGCCGTTTGAGGCGCGGTAGATCTCATCCACCGCCTCGGGGGTGAACAGTTCGGCTTTGCCGCCCACCTTTTCCAGCCGCGAAGCGATATAGACGCCGGTCTCCTCTCTGTTCAGCGGCATCAGATGATAATTGACGGCAATGCGCTGGGTGAGCTGGGCCAGGCCGGGGCGTTTGAGTTTCGCCTTCAGCTCTGGCTGACCGACCAGCATGATCTGCAGCAGCAGGGTGTCATCCGCCTGCAGATTGGAAAGCATGCGCACCTCTTCCAGGACCTCGTCGGACAGATTCTGCGCCTCATCAATAATCAGCAGCACCCGGCTGCGGCTTGCGTACTTGCGGATCAGAAACTGATAGATGCGGTCAAGATTGCGCGCCTTGTCGACCGCATCCGCCTCAAGCTCGAACTCCTGGAGGATCAGGCTGAGAAGCTGGTTGGCGGAAACATTGGTGTTAAAAATCACGGCCACCTCGATTTCCGCTTCGATCTGATTCAGCATATGGCGGATCAGCGTGGTCTTGCCGGTGCCGATCTCGCCGGTGAGCAGGATAAAGCCCATGCCTTCGCGGATGCCGTACTCCAGATAGGTCAGGGCGTGCTGATGCTTTTGACTGAGATACAGGAAATGAGGATTGGGGACGATATGGAACGGTTTTTCGGAAAGCCCGTAGAACTTTTCATACATAGGGATACCCGCCTTGGCCGGCAATAAATAGTGCAGCCGGAAAAGGCACCGGCATTATCCGGCCAGGCAGCAGGAGGATCATGCAGGCATCATCTCCCGGTGCGGTCATTCAGCACAAAGCCGAGAAATTTTTCCCTGGGCATGAGTTCCACCGCCTTTTTGACATCGCTGAGCGATGTTGACCCTTTCTCCACCACCATGATAATCCCGTCCACCAGCGGGGCAAAAACCATGGCATCCGCCCCGTCAATAACCGCCGGGACATCGAGGATGACATAGCGGTCATCGTAGCGGGTTTTCATATCCTCCAGCAACTCCTTCATTTTCGGCGAACCGAGCAGCTCCGAACTGTCCGAAACCGTCCGGCCGCCGGAAATCAGGGTCAGCTTTTCAATGCCCGGCCAGATGATAAAATCCTTTAACGGCATGTCATATTCCAGGTAATCAATCAGCCCCCGGTCACTGGAGAAACCGAGATACCGATGGATATCCTGTTTTTTCAGATCGCAGTCAACCAGCAGGACCGTCTGATGATATTCCCGGGCAAAGGTCAAGGCCAGGTTGATGGCGGTAACGGTCTTGCCTTCGCCTGGTTTGACGCTGGTCACCATGATGGTGTTCATCCCCTGTTCCTTGGTGCGCTGCCGGATCTGGGTGCGCAATACCTTGTAGGCATCCAGTTCCGGGGCATCGGAGGTAATGCAGACGCAGCGGTTTCTGATCAGCTTCTGCTGGTCAAGATTCACGGAAACGGATTCCGAGTAGACCGGGGCCTGCCAGATTCCTCCCTTCAGGGATGCGGCGGGTTCACCCAAGTCATCCGCCACCTGGATGTCATCAATATCCTCTGCCGTTCCTGACAGGTTTTCCTGCCGTTCCTTGTTTGCTTTATCAAGAGCTTTTCGTAATTTCATATATCCATCTCGCAAGCTGGTTCAAATTTTATCGGAATGAACATCATAACTTCCCGAAGGCGCGACCCTACCACCCCAGGGTGCGCGTCACCTTGGCCCAGAACACATTCAGGTCCATGACCAGGAAATGAAAGGACAGGACGGCAACCAGTACAATCCCGGCCCCGGCCAGCACAATCAGGCGCCGGCGGAGCTTCTGCTGCCGCACGTCTTCTGCGCTGACGATCCTCGGGATGGCGGACAGCACCGGAAATGAGGTTTCCCTGCTCAATATTTCCACATTGCGCACCGATTCATCGGTGAATTCCATGACGGCGGCAGAGGCAACCCCGGCCCCGAGACCGAGGACCATGCCGATCAGCAGAATGGCCAGCCTGTTCGGTTTATCCGGCAATTCCGGCAGCCGGGCCGGATCGATCAGGGTAAACCGCTCGCCTTTCTGATCCTTTTCCAGCCCATAGGCGACATTGGCCTCCATCAGCTTCTGGGACAGATCGTCAAATTTCGTCTGCCTGTTTTTCCGCTCTGAAAGAAGGGCGTTATAGATCTCCTCCACCCCCGGAGTTGCTTCAATCCATCTATTTAAATTGTCCTCATTTTTCTGCAGATCATTATACTGCCGCTTTACGGAGTCGATTTCGGACTGTACGCCGGCAAGCTGCGAGGAGAGAGTGATGTAGGCCGGATTATCAGGCATCGCATTCGGGTCCACCTCCTTGACCGTGGCTATCTTCTTCCTCAGCTTTTCAATTTCCTGTCTGGTTTTAATCACGTCGGGATACTGCTCGGTAAACCTTGACTCCAGGCTGTTCAATTCAAGCTTCAGGGCCTCAAGCCGTTTGATATCCTCCATCTCCATGCGCGGGGAGAGATTGGCCAGTTCAGACTGCAGGGCGCCTTCCCGTTCCTTCAAGGCGCGCAGCTGCTCGCTGAGTTTTTCTTTTGAGGACTGCACATTATGGCGGCTCTGCAGATTCACCTGGAGGGCCTCGGGCAGTTCATTGATATGCTCCTGCTTGAATTCTGCGATTTTCTGCTCGATTTCATCCAGGTTCGCCTTGACCTTTTTCTGCTCATCGCTCAGAAAGGAGGTTGCCTCCATGGCCTGCCGCTCGCGGACCTGCAGATTTTCCTCCAGAAAGAGCGAAGCGAGAATGTTGGCCACCTTCTGCACCGTGGCAGGTGTTTCCTGGGCCTCATACGACAGGGTGAAGGCGATGGTGGCGGTGGCGGGACGTCCGGTCTTGCGGTCCATGACTTCAGCGCTTATGTACTCAAGGCTGATATCCTCCCGCATTTTTTCGATGACCTCCTCGGTGGTCGACTTTTCCCGCATGTCCTTGTATAAATCAAGCCGGGTAATGATTTCCAGCAGCCGGCTGGTGCTCATGATCCGCTGATTGATGGTCTGCAGCCGCTGCTCCGCGTAGCTGGTCACCGTGGACATGACAAAGTTGGCCGGAATTTCCTGCTCTTCAATCAAAATGGTGGAGACGGATTTGTAAACCGGCGGCAGCAGCAGGGCGACCGCCGCTGCAATCAGCGTCACAATGAGCGCAGGCAGCACCAGGCTCCATTTACGGCGCTTCAGAACCGTCAGGTATTCATTTGGTGACATTTCATGCTCTTCCATCAGCTCTCCTTTCAATGCTATAATAAAAGTGCCTAAAGTATATTTTAAAGCGGTAGGTTGGGTTAGCGAAGCGTAACCCAACGCCAGAGGCGCCTTGGTGTTGGGTTACGGCCAAAAACGGCCTAACCCAACCTACGAAGGTTATTCCGCAATCCCAAATCCGCAATCCGCAATCCGCAATCCCAAATCCCCCATCCCTCATTCAACAACGGGATATTGATAGGTCAACTTGACAAATACCAGATTGCGGTGTCTTTCGTGCTCCACCTCCCGGTTGTCAACAAGGGTATACCGGTAGGCCGCCTCACAGAAAATTTCCGGGGAAAATTCATAATGCAGTGATGGACTGACGCTGGTGGTCAGCTCATCCAGATTGCTGACAAAGGCGGTCTCACGGTCAGCCTTGTTCAGGAAACTGTCAATTGCCAGCCGGACGGAAGAGCGGGCGGCGGTCCGGCGTTTGACGGCAAGCGGCAGGCCGGTCCTTTCGGTGGCGCCATCCCGCCCTCCCGAGCCGCTGATCTCATGGAACAGGGCCAGGTCAGCGCTGGTCAGCTCTTCGGCATAGGTCAAGCTGAACCGTCCGCCCAGGCCGCTATCATAGGAGGTATTGGTCGTTCCCTTCTCGCTGCCCTCGGTGTACCTGGGTCCCGCATCCAAAATAAAACTTAATTTTTCCGTAACCTGCCGGCTAAAGCCCCCGGTCAGGCTGTAATTATCCACCTTGGAGCTGAAAAAATCGTAATGGGAATAGTGGCCGTAGAACCTGAGCGCGGTCGGCTTGATCAGCGCAAGGCTTCGCGTCAGGCCGAGCATCACATTCTGACCGGTAAACTCGTCCGTGTCCTCTATTTCAAACTGATCATCCTGATAGGAATAGGAGGTAAAGAGGGCGGTCTTTTCCGTGGCCTGAAACTCGGCGGCGCCGGAATAGCTCTGCCGCCGCCTGACATCATTGGTAAAGACTAAACCGGTGACATCAATATCGCGGTCCGGCCGCGAATCGACGGAATAGCCCGCATCGGCCGAGAGTTTGACAAACGGGTTAAGCTGATAGCCCAGGCTCCCCTTGTAATACTCTTCAATATCGTTTAATTCGGTATGATCAGCATAGGCCAGGCCATCAAAGCGGGTGACCAGGTCGGCGTTCAACCGTTCGGTGCGCTCCCGCAGCGCAAGCCCGGCGGAGGCGGTGGTGATGAAATCATCCTGGCCGGTATCCTCATTGAAAAAGATATTGTCATTGTATTCTTCCCGCAGCGAGACACTGGGCAGGACCCGGAAATCGTCCGCCATGCCGTTGCCGGTCAGCAACAGCAGAAGAGGGACCTGGAAAAGAGCGGGCAGCTTTTTCATGGTACCACTACCACATCGCCGCGGCGCAGCCTGATGTTCTGCGCCAGGTTCTCGCCGGCTGCCACCTCGTCATAGTTGAATGACAAAATCGTCGTGTTATCCCCTTCCCCGCGCATGACGGTGATCCTGTCCCGCTTGGCAAAGGGATTCAGCCCGCCGGCCATGGTAATTGCCTGCAGCACGTTGATGTTGGTGCTGAGCAGAAAACGGCCCGGATTATTCACCCGGCCGACAACATAGATCAGCATGCTGTTTACCTGGTGCACGATGACGGTGAGGACGGGGTCGGGCATAAACTGGGACACCTTCTGCCGGATCTCATCTGATAACTGGGCAACCGTCTTGCCTTCCGCCACGACTTGACCGATCAAGGGGAAGGAGATGGTGCCGTCCGGCAGCACGACCACCGTTTTGGTCTGCGCCTCATCCTTCCACACGGAAATATCCAGCACATCGCCGGCGCCTATCAGATACGGCTCTCCCGGCAGCAGAGGAGAATCTTCCGCAGCCCAGAGAGGGGCGGCAATCAGCATCACCAGACAGAAACTACAGATCAGGCCCAAGAATCTTTTCATCGTGCTCCTCACAAAAAATACTGGAATGTTCAGGTATGCGGCAAACAAACCTGATTTTTTCAAGTTACCCGCCAGGTTGCATGCAACTTGCGATTTAGGAGCCGTTACGAAATAACCTCTGCTTTCTTAACTATTTCGTTACGGCTCATTATGCCGTTTTTAACCATCCAGATAAAGGCATTATTTTGTTACAACGGCTTAGCATGGTCAGACAGCCGGTGACAAGAAAAATCCGGCGCTGTCCTAACCCATGGGTGTCTTTTTTTATTGCAGACCTTTCAGCATCTCCACCGCCTGCTCCCGGCCATGGAATTTCTGCCCGCTGTTTACCGCATCCTGCAAATGCTGGCGGGCTTCCTCCTTGCGGCCGACCTCGGCAAGCACCACGCCGAGATGGTAGTTCAGGACCGCATTGCTCGGCTCGGCGCTCTGTGCCTGGCCGATTATTTCCGCGGCCCGATGGGCATTGCCCATCCGATAATAGACCCAGCCCTCAGTGTCCATGATCTCCGCCTCATTGGGACGGACCTCCTCGGCCTGCTTGACAAGTTTCATGGCCCGGTCCAGATTTTCCGGACTGGCGGCGTACTCACTGAGCAGAAAGGCCAGATTGTTTGCCGCCGGCCAGAACTTGGCATTTTTCGCCAGTGCCCGTTCATACACGCCCATGGCCTGGTCATATTTGCCTGTCTGCTCATTGGCCAGGGAAATATAGGTTTCACCCCGGTTCGGATCAACTTCCAGGGCCTTTTCGAATTTGGCAATGGCCTCTTCCGGCTTGCCCTTCAGCACATAAAGGGCGGCCAGGCTGTTATGGGGCTCAAGCCACTCCGGATTCAATTCGATTGCCCTGGCAAAGGCTTTCTCGGCCGGATCAAAATTTTTGCGCGTCAGATACACCCGGCCCAGCAGGTTATAGGTAAAGGCATCCTGGGGATTTGCCGCGATCCTCTTTTCGCACAGGCCTATGGCCTTGTCGTACTGCTTCTCCAGGAGATATACCTGCACCAGAGAAGAAAGGAGCGGCAGGGAATCGGCATTTATGCCATATCCCTTTTCCAGCAGGGCGATTGCCTCTTTTTTCTTGCCATCTTTCCAGAACAGATTGCTGAGGCGGATATAGCCGATGGGACTGTCAGGGGCCTGAGCAATTATTTTTTCATATTCGCCCCTGGCCGCCTCCATATTCTTGCCGATAACATAAAAATCACCAAGCGCGGCCCTGACCTGCAGATCATCGCCATTCTTGGCCAGAAAGGCCTTGATTGTTTCCTCGGCCGCCGCGGTATTTTCTTTCATCATGTAGTATTTGACAAGCTTCTGCAAAATATCCCGCGAATCAGGGTTGGCCTCGAGACCTTTCTGCAATGTCTCGCCGCCGAGTTCAATCTGCTTGTTCAGAAAATGCGCTTCGGCCAGACGCATGTATGCCGCGGTATTCTGCGGCTGCTCCGTAATGATGACGCGGAATTCGGCGACAGCACTCTCGCCGTCCCCCTTGACCAGGAAAATGTTGCCTTTGGTAAAATGGGCGTCAATGCTTTTCGGATTTTCTTTCAGCACCTCATCCGCCATGGATGCCGCCCTGTCGGTTTCGCCGCGTTTGAGATAAATCTTGGCCAGCACATTTTTTGTCTGCAGAATGCCGGGCGCCGCCGGGTCTGTGTCAAGGGTAAGACACGCTTCCAGCAGCTTCACGGCCTCATCGACTTTGTTATCATTAAGATAGAACTCACTGAGCTGAAAACGGACCAGAAAACTTTTCGGCAATGACGCCATAACCTTCTGCAAGGTTTCCTCGGCCTGATTCCGCTCTTTTTTCGAGGCATAAAATTTGGCTACTTTCAGCGGCACCTCTTCGACGAGGGGCACCGCGGCCAGCAGCGTGTTCAGAATGGCGGTTGCCTCGTCCTTTTTCCCCTGGTCCCACTGCAGGCTGGCAAGAGTCAATTTGTGGTCAACATTATCCGGCTCGATGGCAATGATTTTCCGGTACAGCTCAATGGCCTCGTCCATGTTTCCCTGCTGCGCGGTAACTCTGGCGAGAATGATATAAAAATTCACATCCTGGGGATTGACCTTCATCCCCTCCCGTACCAGGTTCAGGGCCTTGTCTCTTTCACCGCGCCGATCATAGATGGAGGCGAGCAGAATATAGGTTTTCGACTCGGTTACCCCTTTGTCCAGCATGCCCTGCAGGATCTTTTCCGCCTCGTCGTTTTTTTCCAGGCGGATGAGAATCGCACTTTTCAGCTGTTTGGCCTCGATATTTTCCGGGTCCTTTTCCAGAACAAGATCCGCTTTTTCCAGGGCCGGTTCAGGACTGCGCGCCGCCAGCAGCAGCTTGCCGAGCTCAAGTTGAGCAACAATCATGCCGGGGTCCAGCTCGACGGCCTTGGAAAACGAACCGTAAGCGCCTTTGGGATTTCCCTCCTTCAGATCCGTCAAACCGAGGTAATAGTAGGCCTCGGCATAATTCAGGTCGATCTGAATGGCATTTTTCAACTCCAGACGCGCCTTGACGTAATCTCCCTGTTCATAAAGGGCTTTCCCCTTTTCCAGAAATCTGGCCTTTTTCTTTTCCGGCCCACCGCATCCGGCTGCCATGAATAAAATGAAAAAAATCAGAAGGATAGTGACAATTTTAGAGAAACGATTTACCATTTTATGCCTCGACTTTATTTAACAGTTTGAAAATATTATCTTAATGTAGCACTTTACTACTTGAATTCTATTTTTTTCAACACCTTTTCTTGAACAAAGCATCATAAAACTGTATTTTAATAATATTACCGATAAGCTGGAAAAATTAAATCCCCTTTTCCCGCCATTCCGGCCCATTCCGTCATTGAGGATGTGCCCCCTGCCGGAATCCCGCATTTGAAGGGAAATACGACCGTACCTGTCGCAAAATCGTTACAAAGAAACTGAAAATATCATTCCGTGAAACTCTATCGCCCGAAATCCTTTCTTATTCTGCTGCTGGCGGGATTTGTGTTTGTCGCCCTGCCCCTCCTGGCAGCGCTGGCCGGGGCGGCCTATTTCATGTATAAACTGGCGGTGCAGAGCACGCAGGCGGTATTCTGGTCCGCCGATTCAGCCAGAGAAACCCGCTCTCTGCTGGAACAACTGGTGGAACAGGAACGACAGGCCCGGCTCTACAATCTTTTCGCAGAACCGGAAAACCTGGAGTCAATCCGGAAAAACCATGAAAAAATCCGGGAAATCCTGAGCAGTCTTGCCTCCTTTCCCTTTGCCGAAATCGTCATAAACAAAATCGAAAAGCTGGAAACGGAAGAGAACGACCTTTTTACCATCATCAATGACCCGAGCCGGAAAAAGGAAAGAAAGAAAGCCCTTGACCGCTACCGGGAAATCAACTTTCTGGCCCAGGAAATCCAGGAAGCCAGCTACAATCTGATGTTTCAGGAAACGGAGAAACTGCAGAAAGAGGCGTTCCGGTCCCAAAAAATGATGCTGTGGCTGACCTGCATCCTCTTTTTAGTGAGCCTGCTGCTTATCTCCATCTTTGCCTATCTCATCATCCGCCCCATCCGCCAGATCGACAAAGGCATCCTCCGCCTCGGCGAAGGAGATTTCGTCACGCCGATATCCGTCTCCGGGCCGCAGGACCTGGAATTTCTGGGCACCAAGCTCGACTGGCTGCGCGAAAGGCTGGCCGAACTGGAGAAAGAAAAAAACAAGTTTGTCGCCCATATCTCCCACGAACTGAAAACTCCGCTCTCCTCCATCCGGGAAGGAACGGGACTTCTCAGTGAAGAGGTGGTTGGTCCCTTGACCGCCCAGCAGAAAGAAGTGGTCAAAATTTTGACCAGCAACAGCAGACTCTTGCAGAAACTCATTGAAAATATTGTTAATTTCAATATGGCCCAGGCCCGGCACCGCCCCCCGCAGAAGAAACATTTTGCCCTTGATCAGCTTATTGTCGAGGTGGTGCAAGACTATAAGCCGATACTGATCGCCAATAATCTGCACCTGAACATCAACCTGGTGCCGACGTCAATCAACGGCGACAGAGACCAGATCCGGACGGTAATTGACAACATTCTGTCCAATGCCATTAAACATTCCCCCAAGTTCACCGAAATCAGCATGACCCTGAAAACCGATCTGGATAAGGCCCTGCTTGACATCAAAGACAGCGGCCCCGGCATTCCGGAAGAAGAGAGGTCAAAAATTTTCCGGCCTTTTTTCCAGGGGCAGGCCGGGTTGAAAGGGAGGGTCAAAGGCACTGGTCTGGGCCTGGCAATTGCCAAAGAGTATATGGCCAATCATCACGGCACCATCGAAGTCATGCCCGACGAAGGCGATGGCGCCCATTTCAGACTGACACTCCCCATCGAGGAAATACCATGATAATATTCAGCAACAGGATGTTTTTTCTCCTGTTTTTTGCAGCCAGCAGCATGTTTCTTGCAAGTTGTTATCGTCAGCCAGTTTATATTATGGAACCGGAAACCCAGAAGGTGGTCGAAAAGGTTGAGGTAAAGACTCTGCATCCCCCCTCGGAGGCGATTCTGACCTGCCTGGCTTCCAGCCTCGATCTCCCGGCTGCGCAGCTTGCAAGTGAGTTCAGCAGGGAAAAAGATGCGTTCATTGCCGACAAAAGCGATGAAAGGAGGGCCAGATTGATCTGCCTGAGTCTTG
This sequence comes from Deltaproteobacteria bacterium, assembly GCA_016208225.1. Classification (GTDB taxonomy): domain Bacteria; phylum Desulfobacterota; class Desulfobulbia; order Desulfobulbales; family SURF-16; genus SURF-16. The sequence goes on from JACQYM010000049.1 coordinate 12,087, forward strand.
CCCGACTGGACAAACCTGACTCTCTGGACTACGCACAGGAGCTGATGAACGACATGCTGCAGAACGAAACCGCACAGTCACAGGACATCAAGGGCCTCGCCGCTCTCCTTAACTATTTTCAGCACCTGCAGGAAAAAAGGATCGCTGAGGTTAACAGGGCGCAGAGACAGGTCAACGAACTGAAAAAAAAGCTTGAAGAACTGAAAAGCATCGATGAAATTATGAAAAAACGGAAGGATGGCAATTAAACCGAAAATACTGCTGGTTGACGACGACACGGACCTGCTCAGCCTGTTTACAATCCGTCTGCAGAGCAACGGATTTGATGTGGAGACCGCGGAAAGCGGTGAAGAGGCGCTGGCCCGTATTTCCCTTATCAATCCCAACCTGCTGATCACTGATCTGCGCATGGGAGAGATGGATGGCATGGCCCTGTTCGAGGCCGTGCATCAGATAAACAGCTCCCTGCCGGTGATTGTCATCACGGCCCACGGCTCCATTCCCGATGCGGTGGAGGCTACCAAGCAGGGTGTTTTTTCCTTTCTGACCAAACCGGTTGACAGCCAGATACTGATCCAGGAGATCAACTCCGCCCTGGCCCTGAGCGGAGCGGGACTTGCCGATCAGAGCCAGCCGGCGGAAGAGGAATGGTGCAGCAACATCGTTTACAAGAGCAGCGCCATGGCCAATCTCCTGCAGAAGGCGAAGCTTGTGGCCCAGAGCGATGCCAGCGTGCTGATCCTCGGCGAAAGCGGTACCGGCAAGGAGATCCTGGCAAACGCCATTCACCGGGCCAGCACCCGCTCAACCGGTCTGTTCGTGGCGGTCAACTGCGCCGCCATTCCCGAAGCCCTGCTTGAATCGGAACTTTTCGGCCACACCAAGGGCTCCTTCACCGGCGCCGCCAAAAATTACGACGGCCTTTTCAAAACCGCCAACCACGGCACCCTGTTTCTCGATGAAATCGGCGACATGCCGCTCTCCCTGCAGGTCAAACTCCTGCGCGTGCTGCAGGAAAAACAGGTGCGTCCCGTCGGGGCGACAACCGCGATTGACGTGGATGCGCGGATCATTTCCGCCACCCATCGCAATATTGAGGCCGAGGTAAGGGAAAAGACCTTCCGCGAGGACCTTTTTTACCGGCTCAATGTGGTAAGCATTGAAATCCCGCCCCTGCACAAACGGCGGGAGGACATCCCGCTCCTGGCCCACCACTTTGTCAAAAAAATAACCGCGCAGACCGGCAAGGAAATCCGCGGGTTTGCCCCGGCCGCCA
>JACQYM010000050.1 GCA_016208225.1 Deltaproteobacteria bacterium
CGGGTCCATGGACGGCACGGTTTTGAGGCCGACGAAGGCGCCCAGCTCTTCCGGCGCGGTTGGCAGGAAATCGCGATAGGCGCGCATCACCGCCTTGGCGTGGGTGGCTTCCCAGAAGATCGGCCCCGCGTAGACCGTGTGCACCGGATGGGCCTGGAACAGAAAACTCGTCACCACCCCGAAATTGCCGCCCCCGCCGCGGAGGGCCCAGAACAGATCCTGGTGGCGGGTTGAGCTTGCGGTGACAAAACTGCCGTCGGCCAGGACGACGTCCGCTTCGAGGAGATTGTCGATGGTAAGGCCGTACTGGCGCGTCAGATAGCCGGTGCCCCCGCCGAGCGTGAGACCGGCGACGCCGGTGGTCGAGACGAGGCCGAAAGGTACAGCCAGCCCGAACGGGTGGGTGGCGTGATCGACATCACCCGAGGTGCAGCCCGCGTCGACCCGGACGGTTCGGCCCGCCGTATCCACGCGGATGCTCTTCATCATCGAAAGATCAATCACCAGACCATCGTTGCAGCTGCCGAGCCCCGGACCATTGTGGCCGCCGCCGCGGATCGCGATGAGCAGACCCTGATCGCGGCCGAAGTTCACCGCCGTGATGACATCGGCGACGTCCACGCAGCGCGCAATCAGGAGCGGCCAATAAATCCTGCCTGACAGGACGAATCAGTAATATTTCCATCCCGCCACTGCCATATCCTAACAGATAACTATTTGTTTTCATGAAAAAATTGTACGTGGTATAAATTTTGCGCTGTCTCTGTACGCTAGGCAGGTGTTTGGTTTGTCATGCCGGGCTGCTTGCCGTGGCCCGTGCATGGTCTGTCAGAAGTGATACGTATGGACTGAAATGTCTTTCGGAAAGTCTGCTGCAGAGATTTTCCTTTGGGAGGGCATTGTGAACGATATCGAAAGACTGGCCGGAAGCAACTGGTTCAACAGCGGCCAGGAGGAATGGGGTGTGCTCGGCTACACGCCACGGCAACGCTATCTCCTGCCCGAAGTGAACCTGTTCAACCTCCCGAATAGCGGCCGGAACAGGACGAACGCGCTGGTGGCCGACCTGCTGGGTAAAATCAGGGAGATCAGAAACAGCTTCATTGAATTTCAATATGGTTTTCAGATAGACCAGGAGAGCAGCAGCGACTACGGCGAATACCTGCAATTCCCCAACCGGAAAATAAAGCAACAGGCCGAAGCGATCATTGATCCGGGTGATACAAATGACGAAAAGGCATATAAAATTCTGCAATGGGTTCTTGATAATATCGAATACCAGTCGGATCTGGAAACCTATGGCATGGAGGAATATTGGGCCTATCCCGTGATGACCATGTCCAAAAAAAAGGGAGATTGCGAGGACGGGGCCTTTCTGATCCACAGCCTCATGCTCCATGCCGGCATCCCCCCTGACCGGATAAGGACATACGGCGGTTATGTGATAGCCGGTGACGGGGCAAGCACGGGAGGCCACGGTTGGACCGTTTACCGGCGGGAAACGGATGACGAATGGGTGGTTCTCGACTGGAGTTATTTCCCGTCAAGGACAGCCATTGACGAACGTATGCCGATGAAGGAGGATGCCAGATATATCGATGACTATTTTTACGTATCCCTGCTCGGCACTATTGAAACGCCCTTTACCAACAAAATCAGGAATCCGCAGGCGGTGGGCAGGCTGGTGGATGTCTTTGCCTGAAACCGGAAAAACGATCCGGAAAAGATGGTTACGGGACAGTAAATCACAGGGATAACGGGGCAGGGAGCAGTTCGGCGGTATATCACAAAATATCGAGCCAAAAATAATGCAATGCCGCCCGCCTGCCCCCCTTTCCCAGGAAAACCCTTAAAAACGCGCGTCAAGGATTCGCTGTGCCGTGAACGGCAATGTCGTATTCTTCCTTATCAATCTCCTTTACTTCCGAGGACTGGAGAGTAATTTCCTTGCCTGTTTTGGCATCCTCGAACCTGATGGCACCGTCTCCGATATTATCAATGTCTTCGGTGTAGTAATTATTGCCGCTCGCAGGGTCTGTGACGGCATAACGCGCGCAGCCGGCAAGAAACATGAAACCGAGGCACATGAAAGCGAGAAGCAGGTGTTGTCTTTTCATTTGGTCCCTCCTTGTTTGATAACAATTAATAAGAGTATCCAGATAATATTACCCTAATTGCCCAGGAGCACAAAATCAACCGGATTTGAAATTATTCCTGCAATGGGCAAGGGAAAATGGGGGCTGCATTATTGCATTTATGAGAGGTTCATTTTTTTCGTCATGCCGGAGGGTTTTTATCCGGCATCCGGTCAGTTGTTGTCAGGACCGAAAGTGGATTCCGGCTCAACACCCTGCCAAAATGACGTCATTTCAGGTCACGTGCTGTTACCGGAATCGAGGTTCGCTTCATTTTGCAAAAGGCTCAAGGGTGATCTCTTTTCAAGATTTGATTGCAAACATATCTGTTGGCAAGTGTCGCGTCTCATGCCGCAAACTGACTCCCTCTGCCCATACAATAACATTATCCTTGCAATTAAGGAATGATAATCTATAATTGCAAGGATGATTGACCGTCGAAAACAGCAATACATTCAGGACCTGCTGGGACAATTCCCCGCTGTTGCCATTCTCGGACCCCGGCAGGCCGGTAAGACCACCCTGGCAGGGATGATTGCCGAGACGCGATCAGCTCTTTACCTCGATCTTGAATCCCCGGCAGACCGGAACAAACTCATTGACCCCGAACTTTATCTGGCCGGCCATCGGGACAAGCTGGTCATCATCGATGAAGTGCAGCGCCTGCCAGCCTTGTTCGAGGTATTACGGAGTCTGATTGATCAAGGAAGGAGAGCGGGGCGCGGGGCAGGGCAGTTTCTGCTGCTGGGCTCGGCCTCCATTGATCTCATGCGCCAATCGGGGGAAAGTCTCGCCGGCCGTATCGCCTATGTCGAACTGGCCCCTTTGCATGTGCTGGAAGTGGGTCCGGATGAACAGGAAAAGCTCTGGCTGCGGGGCGGTTTTCCGGACAGCTTTCTGGCCGTGGACGACCGGTGGAGTTTCGTCTGGCGGGAAAATTTCATCCGCACCTATCTGGAAAGAGACATTCCGTTGCTCGGTCCGCGCATCCCGGCGGAAACCCTGCGCCGCTTCTGGACCATGCTGGCCCATGGACAGGCCACCTTGCTGAATGCGGCCCAGCTGGCCCGGGGGCTTGCCGTGGACGGGAAAACCGTGGCCCGTTACCTGGACCTGCTGGTGGATCTGCTGCTGGTGCGGCGCCTTATGCCCTGGCATGCCAACACAAAAAAACGGCTGGTGAAAGCGCCCAAGGTATTTATCCGGGACAGCGGGGTGGCCCATACTCTGCTGGGAATAGGTGATCGGGAAACCCTGCTCGGTCACCCGGTGGCCGGCATGAGTTGGGAAAGCTTTGTGCTCGAAACTTTGATTGCAGCAGCGCCTGAAAGAACTGTTCCTTCATTTTACCGTACAGCCGCGGGCGCTGAAATTGATCTTTTGCTCGACATTCCCGGCCACGGATTGTGGGCTGTCGAGATCAAGCGCAGCCTGGCGCCAAGGCCTGAAAAAGGTTTTTACCATGCCCGGGCCGACCTGCAGCCGGCTCATTCGTACATTGTTTATGCAGGGGAAGAGGGTTATCCGCTCAGCGCGGAGGTGGAAGTCATCAGTCCGGCAGCCCTGGCCGGCATCCTTGCCGCAATCAAATGACCCGAGACTCCGTTGCGATGCCGGATTCGTTATGCGGGAGAATGCCCGCCGCTGTTTCAGCCCCTGCTTTCCAGCACCACCACGCTGCGCGCCTTCACTTTGCAGAATTTTTCCTCACACCGCCGCTGGTCGGCCGGCAGCCGGATGTCATCCGGGCCGGGCGCGCCGGTGTCGATGGCCTGGTGCCATGTGCGGCCGGGGACATCGGGCAGGGCAAAGGTCTGGGCCCGGTTCGTCATATTGAAGATTATGTGCAGGTCCTCCTCATCGCCGCTGCCGCCCAGGGTAAAAGCCAGCAGGTTTGCCTTCGGATCGTTCCAGGCCGGCTGCTGCAGTCTTCTGCCATGCCAGGTGATGTCGGGCAGCCGGTCGCTTTTTTGCCGTGATCCGGTGAAAAAGCGCCGCCGCATCAGGCACGGATGGCGTTTGCGAAAGGCGATCATCTCCCTGATAAAGCGGAACATCTCCCTGTTTTTTTCCACCAGGGTCCAATCAAACCAGCTCAGCTCATTGTCCTGGCAGTAACAGTTGTTGTTGCCGCGCTGGCTGCGCAGCACCTCGTCGCCGCAGAGCAGCATGGGCACGCCGTGGCTGAGCAGCAGGATCGCCATGAAGTTTCTGGCCTGGCGGCGGCGCAGGGCCAGGACGGACCCATCCGTTGTTTCCCCTTCATGGCCGCAGTTCCAGCTGAGGTTGTCGTTGCAGCCGTCCCGGTTGTTTTCGCCGTTGGCCCTGTTATGTTTTTCGTTATAGCTGACCAGGTCCCACAGGGTGAAACCATCATGGCAGGTGACAAAGTTGATGCTGTTGCTCGGCAGCCGGCCGGACGATTCATACAGGTCGCTGCTGCCGCAGTAGCGGGTGGCCATTTCCGCGGCCGTGCCTTTGTCGCCCCGGACAAACTCGCGGACAACATCGCGGTACCTGCCGTTCCACTCAGCCCAGCGGAAACCGGGAAAGCCGCCGACCTGGTAAAGGCCGCCCGCATCCCACGCCTCGGCAATCAGACCGGTGCGGGCCAGAATTCCGGAGAATTCGATGCTCCAGATCACCGGCGCATAATAATCGGGCCGGCCGTCCATGCCCCGGGCCAGCACGCTTGCCAGGTCAAAACGGAAGGCGTCGATGTGCATTTCCCGCACCCAGTACTCCAGGCTGTAGACGATAAAACGGGCCACCAGGGGATGATTGCAGTTCACCGAATTGCCGCAGCCGGTATAGTCCCGGTACAGGCGGCGGTCATGGGGTTCCAGGTGGTAAAAGCCGCTGTTGGCCAGACCCTTGAAATTGATCAGGGGGCCGTCCTCGTTGCCCTCGGCCGTGTGATTGAAAACCACATCCAGGATGACGGCGATATCCGCCTTGTGCAGGGCCTTGACCATGTCCCGGAACTCGCGGATGTGGTTGTCGGCCAGGGGGTTGGTGCAGTAGTGGGGATGGGGGCTGTAGAAACTGTGGGTGCTGTATCCCCAGAAGTTTTTCAGCCCCAGCCGGCGGGAACTCTCCGGCAGGTCCTGTTCGTCAAAGGCCATGACCGGCAGCAGCTCGACCGCGGTAATGCCCAGTTCCTTGAGGTAGGGGATTTTTTCGATGAGGCCGCTGTAGGTGCCCGGGTGGGACACCCCGGATGATTGATGCCGGGTGAAACCCGCCACATGCAGTTCATAGATGATGGTCTTTTCCGGGGAATGGTGCAGCGGCGTGTCGCCCTCCCAGTCATAATCGTCAACCTTGACCACCATGGCGCGCATGCTGTGGCCGTTGCTCGGTCCCGGACGGCAGGTCCGCCTCCGGTCCCACAGGTTGTCCACCACGGTTTTGGCCCATGGATCGAGCAGCTCTTTTTCCCGGTTGAAACGGTTGCCCGAGAGCCTGGTGTCGTCAGGTCCGTCGGCGCGCCAGGTGTAGCAGGTGCCGGCGGGCAGTCCTTCGACAAAGACATGCCAGAAGAAAAAGGTGCGGTTTTCATGGGGGTCCAGGGTGATCACCTGGAAGGGCTGCAGGCTCTCCGGGCCGCGGTAGAGCAGCAGCTCCATGGTGGTGGCCTGGCGGGAGAAGATGCAGAAATTTGTGCCCCTGGCGGAAAAGGTGGCGCCCGGCGGATATCGGCGGCCGGGATTTACCGGATATTGTTCCATGGTCATTTCTCTCGCCTGCCGAGCGCCGCAATGCGGCCGGCATAGCTTTGGCGCAGATTATGGAGGTATTGGGGATCAATGGCCCCCTTCCAGGTCTTCACCTTGAAGAATCGTTTCGGGATCGTCACGGCATCCATGTCATAGCCGGTGGCGAAACGGGTCTGCCAGCGCAGTTGCTGGACGTGGCGGGCCGCGGCATCAAGATTTGCGGCCAGACCGGCGTAGCCCACGCTATGGAGGCACCTGGCCAGCAGCTCGGGGGTGTAGACCCCCCGGGCAAAGAGACAGGAGACCATGCAGTTCAGCGCCAGGCGGGCAACCTCATCCTCAATGAGAAAATCCACCGCATCCTCCACGTTCTGCTCCTCGTGTTGCTGGTCATAGGCATAGCCGCCGCAATCCAGGTGCGAGTGGCGAAAACTCAGGGACTGGGCCGCAAAAAAGACCTCGCCCGTGGCATAGCCCGCCATCTCCTGGCCCAGCACGCAGGCAAAATCGGCCCCGCCGTAGTGGGCGGCGGCCTTGAGAGAGCCCTGGCCAAGCAGCCGGTAAAATTCATTGGCCCCGGTGCCGAGATAAAAGGCGGCCTGCCGGTATGCCTCGGCATTGCCGAACTGCAGGGCCACCATGGTTTCCCGCTCCGTGAGCAGGCCCTGCTGGGTCGCCTCGGTGGCCCAGGCCAGGGCCACGCCGCCGGACATGACGTCCAATCCGGTCTTTTCCATCTCATCCATGATGGTGAGCACGGAGAAGCTGTCGGTGATACCGAGCATGGTGCCGGTGGAAAAGATCGGCTCGTAGTCATAGGCCACCTGGCGGTACAGGTAGCGGTTGTCCGCCATGAATTTTTCCCGGACAAAGCCGATATGAATGCACCCCACCGGGCAGCCGGAGCAGGCGCTGTTGCGCAGCAGCGTTTCATCGGCAAACCGTTCGCCGGTGATCCCCTCGATGGCCGGATCGCTGGTCGCCTGCAGGTTGCGCCAGGGCAGGGAGTGCAGCTTGTTGAGCGACCGCAGGTTGGCGGGGGTGCCCAGGTTATGGTATTTCTTCATCATGTCCGTGGAGGTCAGCTGGCTGTACACCTCGGCAAAAAGAGGGGCGTATTCCTTGCCCGCCGGCCGGGGAAAGTCTGCATCGCCCTGGATGACGATGGCTTTGAGATTTTTGGCTCCCAGGGCCGCGCCGCCGCCGAGCCGGCCGATGGCCGGTGCCCTTGAACATGCGGCGCAGCAGTTTACCGCTTTCCGCCACATCCATGCCCCACATGAAATCGGCCTTCTTGATCTCCAGATGCCGGGAGCCGAGGCTGAGACAGGAGGGGGCAGAGGCGCGGCCGATGACCACCAGGGCATCGAGATCGGCAAAACGCATGGCCATGGCGGTGCGGCCGCCGGCATGGCTTTCCGTGTACTGGTCATGGTAGGGCGACTTGAAGGCGCACACCGTCTTGCTCATCAGCGGGAAGTAGCCGGTGAGCGGACCGATGGCGAAAATCACCGGCTGCTCCGCGTCGTTCCAGGGCCGGTCCGGCCGGCCGTATTTGGCGTAGAGCAGGGCGGCCAGGCCGCTGCCGCCGATCTCCGTGTCCCGGCCGGGCAGGGTGACGACATTGCCCCGCTCCGCGGCCAGATCCACCACCATGACGCGGAAATGGTCTCTGATCATGATGCCTCCTCCTTGACACCAGGCTGCGGCCTGGTTTGCGCCATCTCCAGGCACTCATGGGGACAGAACGAGACGCAGCTGCCGCAGTGAATGCAGACAAAGGGCTCGCCGCTCCTGTCCAGAAAAATGGCGTCAACCGGGCAGGCGGCGGCGCAGTCGCCGCAGCGGATGCACAGGTTTTTTTTCACGATCACCCCGCCGCCCGGCCGCTGGGAAAAGGCCCCGGTGGGACACACGGCCGCGCAGGGAGCAGGGAGGCAGGCCAGGCAGTGCTTGGCGATAAATCCGGTGGAAAGCCCGCCCGAGGAGTGGATTCTGATGCCGGCGGTCTGCCATGATATTTTTTTGTGCACCAGTCTGGCGCAGGCCAGCGAACAGGAGTGGCAGCCGATGCAGCGCTCCATCCTTGGCGTGGTTAGTATCTTCATCTTCAATCTTCTCTCTGTTCCTCGTGTTGCCCCTGATCAGGGTTTGCGTAGCGCTCCCCTGAACCGATCACCCGTTTGCTCCTTGTCGCAGGCCGGATGCCTGATTTTTTAAGATACCCTTGTTTGCAGGCTCTTCTCCGTTGCCGAGCGGCGGGAGCGAGAAACGTTAGCCACATTATTATAATAAATTGGCGCAAATTGATAATAGTTTTTGGTGCTGCCGCGTCCTGGGTATGGCTCCAGGGTGAGGGGCCGTAAATTCCTCACCAGCGGCTGGCTGTTATTTTTGAAAAAAATTATGCATGTAAGCGGATTGTAAGGAGTCGTCTGTTATACTTCAAATGACCCGGTTATACACACGATTTTCAATACCGCTAATTACACGACACCCCGGTTTATTGTCTTGCAGCGGATATGAAAAGAAATGGTTGCAGAGGAGGTGAGCCGCCCCAAAAAAATAGACTGAAATGGACCGAAAGGGTGATATCCGACGTGGTGGCAAATGAAATGACAAGATGGAGAAAAAGGAGATCAATTGATGAAAAAAAATTATGTGAAGAGATCCCTATGGGCGCTGTCGCTGGCCGTTTTTATACTCGCGGCGGCAGGCCCCCGACCTGTGGCGGCGGAAGAGGAGGAGGTGGCGAATAATCTGTCGTTTCCGCTCGTTTTTGCCGAAGGCTACGGCCTGACCGGCAGGCCGGCCTATGAACAGTCCGGTTTGCCCGGCGGCATCTTCCCCGTCTTTGCAACGGAATACTGTTTTCAGGATGCGGAATACTACCTGCAGGCATCGGACAGCCTCTGGCAGGCGCAATGGAGCGCCGATCGCCTCCTGTATCCGGATGAGCCGCAGGTCTCCGTGACTCTGGACTGGTCCAACGAAGTGGTGGGCATGAACTGGGACGAAAAATCAGTCATTCCGGTGGCTGTTTTTCTCTCCACCAGCCTCGGGGAGGAGAAAAAAATGACCGGCTATGAAATGAAAGCCCTGCCGGCCGACATTCTGCCCTGCGACCTGATCGAACCGCTTGCCGCCGAAGCGCCGGCTCTCTTTGTTGCCTCTGAGGAAGAGGAGGTGGACGAGGTGTGGGGCACAACCGGCGTCACCTATGAATCGAACAAGGCGGGCGTCTATTCCGTGTGCGCCCGGCTCAAGATCCAGAAGATCGACCAGCCCGGCCCGGAGGCCGCGGTGCTGGCCACCCTTTTCAACAGCGCGGTCTATGAGGGCTTCGGCGTGCACGGCCGGCCGTTATGGTACACCGCCGAGATAGACAGCCCGGGCCGGGTCGTCTATCTGTACAACTGGAACCTTGCCCTGATGCAGCAGGCTGCCGACGTCAGCAAGGCGGGCTGGTACCGGCTGAGCTTCAGCCTGGATGCGGTAGCGGAATATACCATCAGTCTGGGCAAGTATATTGTCTCGGAAAAGTATTCCGTCGACTGCGAGGCGTCCCTTGACCGGCTGGATGAATCCGACATAACCGGTGTGCAGTATCTGCCGATACTCAAGTCACCCAGTCTGTCCTATGTGGACATCTACATCGCGCCTTTGGCAGCAGGGGAGTAACAGGCAAGGAGCAGGTGAGAACTGAAAGGATGATGAGCATCACATTCCAAAAATGAAAAGAAAGGAAGGTTCATATGAAAATGATAAGCAAGGGTGTACTGAAGGTTGCAGGTTTGCTTGCCGTTTCCGCTTTGTTTTGGGCACCACCGCTTTTCGTCAAGGATGTTGCGACGGCTGCGGTTGATACGATCGACGGCCCTCTGCTTGACAAGATGTCCGATTCAGGCGAGCTTTTCGGCGATCTTTACCGGCTGGCCCGCTATAAGGGCGGTGAAATCAAGAAGGTCCCGGCGGTGGACCTGTACGGCAATCCGATTTTTATCTGGGTAAAATGGGTTGATCCGGACGGCAGGGTTTCCCTCACCCCGGTCAAGCAGCAGAAATGGACAACGGCCACGGCTGTGGGCGGGGAGCCGAAATTGACCGAGCAGTTTGCCGTCTACACCATTACAGATGAGGAGACCGGCGAATACGTAATCAATCCGGCGACCGGCGGCATCTATTACCGCGCTCCTTTTCCGAGTCAGTGCGTGCAGCCGGTTGCTGATTTTGAGCGCTGGGGAGACATCTATGAAAAATCAGGTCTTACCGAAAACCGCATCCCGCTGGTAATGACCTATGATCCCACCTGGAAAAGGACGGAATGCGAGGCTGATCCCGGTCTGTTTCTCGCAGCCAATGAAACGTGGCAGGAGGTGACCTATTATAAGGACATTTACTGGGCTGATCTGATCCAGGAGGTTGAATTCGGCCGGCTGAATCTGGCCAGGGCGCCCCAGGCCGTGCTGGATGCCGCGTTTGACGAGGCGGTCCGGTTGATCAATGCCGCCAAGGATATCAAGATCGATGCCTCGGGCCGGTTGATGCTGACCACGGACATCTATGATGAGTTTCTCACCAATCCGGACGGCACTCCCGTGCTGCTGGAAACAGTGGAAAAGGCGATTGACTCGCCCAGGGAGAATATTGCCCTTTACCTCAAGCTCATGAAGGACGGGCATCTGATCACCCCGGCCGCGGAAAGGGCGCCCATCGATTATTCGGAGATGGGCGGCATCCCGCTGACCCAGCTGCTGGGCCTGGAGGACGGCCCCTCCTCTGCCCCGCGGCCCACCATCGATATCGACAAGCTGGTCTCCTTCGGCCTGGGGCACCTGGTCGATGCATCAACTGTTGTCACCTATTATATCCAGATGAACGAAGACGGCAGCCTGCAGCTGGACAGTTATGGCAACATGATCATCTCCACCACGGCCTGCGAGGGCTGCGTCGAGTGGCGGGGGACAATGACCGCCAATGAGGCTGAGGTGGCCGCCGGGGAGGACTTCCCGCTCGCCGCCTCCTTCTTCGCCGCGGCGGGGGACAAGAAAGGCAATATCACCACCGACAAGATCGTGTACATCAATTCGATTCTCGGCCTCAACAAGGTGATCGGCTACAGCGCCTATGATGCGGAGGGCGATCCGCTGCCCGGTGCAATCAATTATGCCAAAAATCCCGTTTACTTCAATTTCAACACGGTGACGGGTTACGACCGGCTCGATACCTTCTGCCGGCAGCGCGGCCGGGCGCGGGAGGGCCGCGAAGAGAATGAGCCGTATGAGTATGACGGCGATGTGGTGTTTCTTGAGGAGGTGCCGCCAGGTTCCGGTACCTGGATGCAGACGGCTGATTCCATCAGCAAGAGGGTGTTCAACGACGTGAATGTGGATGTCACCCGCACATCGGATGTGGGAGGTTTTACTTCCATGTCTGATGACGACCTGCAGGTCATCATCTATACCCATACCTATCAGATTCCCGGCCTGCGCTGACAGGAGCGGGCAGGATGGAATAAACAGAGGGGCGGGCGCATGGAGAGCAAAACTCCGTGCGCCCGGCTGCGCCCAATTTTAACCCGGAGCGGCCTTCCGGCCTTCAGCCGTTTTTCTGGCGGACAATCTCAAACAGCATGATCCCGGCCGCCACCGAGGCGTTGAGCGAATCAACCTCGCGCAGCATGGGAATCGTCACCTTGAAATCGCACTGCTCCTGCACCAGGGGCCGGATGCCTTTTTCCTCGCCGCCGATCACCAGGCAGAGCGGTCCGGCAAAATCAGACTGATAGATGGAAACCCCGCCTTCCTTGATGGCGCCGTAAATCCAGATGCCCAGCTCCTTTAATTTCTGCAGCATTCTGACCAGGTTTGTGCTCTGACAGACCGGCAGATGGGCCAGGGCCCCGGCGGAAATCTTGGCCACCGTGCCGCTCAATGGGGCGGAACGGTCCTTGGGCACAATCAGGCCGGTGACCCCGGCGGCGGACGCGGAGCGGATGATGGCGCCCAGATTATGCGGGTCCTGGATGGAATCGAGGGCCAGGACAAACGGGCTTTTGTTCTGCGCCAGCAGCTGCAGGAACTCCTCTTCGCTCATGGTGTCAAAGGGCATGATCCGGGCGATGACGCCCTGATGGTTCATCTGTCTGCTGCCGGTTATTCTGAACTGCGGGGTGAATTTGACCTTGACCTGTTCCTTTCTGGCCAGATCAATGATGGCCTGCAGCTTCCGGCTGGTTTTGCCCTTCTCGATCAGGATCTCATGGATGGAACGGGGCCGGGCGGCCAGCAGTTCATAAACAGGATGGATGCCCCAGACAAGCTGGTCTTCGTTGAGCGGTGCGTTGTCGTTCATAAAATCGATGGAAGTGCCTAAAATGCCTAAAATGCACTAAAGTGCCTAAAGTTAAAGGATTGCCGGGTTTTTAAATCCGCAATCCGCAATCCGAATTCCGCAATATGTCAATCGGCCGCCCGTCCCGGTCGCGCCGGGTGCGGCAGCGCTCGGCGATGATGATGGCCCGCAGCGCGTCCACCGCCTTTTCCACCGTGTCATTGACAATCAGGTAATCGTAGCGGTCCGCATCCTGCATCTCGGTTCTGGCATTCTGCAGGCGCAGCCGGATGGTTGCCGCCGAATCGGTGCCGCGGCCGGTCAGCCGGCTTTCCTGCTCTTCCCAGGAGGGCGGCACAATAAAAATGGAGAAGCATTCCCGGCCCGCCGCCTCGCGCACCTGTCTGGCCCCCTGCACGTCAATATCCAGAAAAACATCGAGACCCTGCCGCAGATGGCGGTCCACCTCTTTCTTGCTGGTGCCGTAATAGTTGCCGTGTACCTCGGCCCATTCCAGAAAGGCGTTTTCGGCCCGCATCCGCCGGAAAGTCTGCTGATCGACAAAATAATAATCAACCCCATCCTGTTCGCCGGCCCGCGGGGCGCGGGTGGTATGGGAAACGGAAAATGTCACCCCTTTGACCTCGGCGAAAAGTTTTTTGAGAATGGTGGTCTTGCCGGTGCCGGAGGGGGCGGAGATGATAATCAGGTTTCCTTTCACAGCGGGTCCTCTTCCAGGGTGGGGGGATCCTGCTGGGTGGCGGGGGTGAAGCGCTGGGTGATCGTTTCCGGCTGGACAGCGGAGAGGATCACGTGGTTGCTGTCTAAAATGATGATGGAACGGGTCTTGCGGCCCTCGGTCACGTCGATCAGCTTCCTCCCTGGCCTCATCCTTCAACTTTTTTATCGGCGAGGATTTCGGTTTGACAACCGCCAGGATGCGGCTGGCCACCACTGAATTGCCGAACCCCACATTGATCATTCTCTGGTCCATGGTTGTTCCTTTTTTGCTTTGACTGGTCTGGTAACCTGTAACCCTTAAACCTTCGTAGGTTGGGTTAGGCCGTTGTTTGGCCGTAACCCAACACCAGAGGCGCCTTTGGTGTTTGGTTACGCTTCGCTAACCCAACCTGCGGAAAATACGAAGCAATTGAGTTCTGGTCTTATTGGTTAAATTCAACTGACCAGCAAGATCAGTCAGACCAGTCAGACCAGCACCAGTCTATTCCAGATTCTGTACCTGTTCCCGCATTTTTTCCAGCTCGTTTTTCAGTTCCACGGCCTGGTGGGCAATAGCCACATCGGAAATCTTTGACGCCATGGTGTTGATTTCCCGCAGAAACTCCTGAAGAAGAAAGTCTAGGCGGCGGCCCACCGGTTCCTGCTGTTCAAGAAAATGGCGGAACTGGTCGATGTGGCTGCCAAGCCGCACCAGTTCTTCGGTGACATCGGCTTTATCGGCCAGGATGGCGATCTCCTGGGCCAGCCGGCCGGGATCAATTTCCACGTCGGCCGCAAGCTTTGCGATCCTTTCCTCCAGTGCCGCCTGTTTCTGCCCGGTCAGTTCCGGAATCTTGTCGCTGATCCGTTCGCGGGTGGCGGCCAGGATGTCCAGCCGGCTGAGCAGATCGTTTTTCAGGCTCAGTCC
The DNA here is from genome assembly GCA_016208225.1 of Deltaproteobacteria bacterium. Taxonomy (GTDB): domain Bacteria; phylum Desulfobacterota; class Desulfobulbia; order Desulfobulbales; family SURF-16; genus SURF-16. The sequence goes on from JACQYM010000050.1 coordinate 13,836, forward strand.
TTCCCGTTCCCGCATATCCTGGGTCAGTTCCAGGGCCTGCTGCAGGGCCTGGCGGAGAACCTCCCAGGTCGCCTCCATATCCTCCACCTCGTCCCCGGCAAAGATGACATTGGGGTAATTCGCCACCAGTTCCAGTTCCGTGCCGGCAGCGGCGAGACCGAGATCATTTTTTATCTCGGTCAGACAGGTAAAGTATTGCCGGGCCAGGGGCAGGTTGACGGTGAGGGTTTTCGCCTCGGCCAGATTGGGTGCCGGCGTGGCCAGCACCTCGATATGGCCCCGGCTGTAAAAGGGGGTGATCTCTTTTTTAATCTTTTCTTCCAGGACCGCATACTGTCGGGGAATTTTTACGCGGATATCACAGAAGCGGTGGTTGACGGATTTGATTTCCACCGTCCAGCCGATGTTTGCTGCCGCCTGCTCTCCGCGGCCAAAGGCCGTCATGCTCACCGGGTATTTCATGACACAAGCTCCATGAGTTCGCGGGCCGAGGCCGTGGCCGTGCCGACCTTGCCCACCACAATGCCGGCGGCGAAATTGGCCAGCGTCGCCGCTTCGGCAAAGCTCAGCCCGCTGGCCAGGCCGAGGGCAAGGCTGGCAATCACCGTATCACCCGCACCGGTCACATCATAAATCTCCTTGGCAACCGTTGGAATGGTGAAAATCGGCTTTCCCTTTTCCAGCAGCGTCATGCCCGCCTCGCCCCTGGTGATGAGCACTGCCGTGCTGTCCAGTTTCTGCAGCAGGGTGGTGGCGGCCCTGAGCAGGGTCTGGTCATCGTCTATCGTCACCCCGGACATCTTTTCCGCCTCATGGTGGTTCGGGGTGATGATGGTCGCCTCCCGGAAAAGCTCGGCATGGACGGGTTTCGGATCAACGATCATGGGTATCCGGTGGCGGTTGAGCAGGGTGCGCAGGTGGTCCATCAGCCGCTGGCAGATGACGCCCTTGCAGTAATCGGAAATAATCACCGCATCAAAGGTATTGATATGCTCCTCGATGAACGAACAGAGGGCGTCAAGGATTGCCGGGGGAAGGGGGCCGGTTTTTTCCCTGTCGAAACGGACAACCTGCTGGCTCTGGGCCACGATTCTCGTCTTTTTGGTGGTGGGGCGGTCCACTGTCTTGATGACCCCGGCTACGGGTGAAGACATCTTGCGCAGCAGCTCCAGCAGGTGATCGCCCATGAAGTCATCGCCGATCACCCCGCACAGGGTGGCCCTGGCCCCCAGATCATAGAGGTTGTGCAGCACGTTGGCCGAACCGCCGAGCAGCAGGCTTTCATCGGTCACATTGACCACCGGCACGGGCGCCTCGGGCGAGATGCGCGATACGGTGCCCCAGATGAAATGATCAACAATAATATCACCTATCACCAGGATGTTGGCGGCGGGGAATTTTTGAATAGCCTGATAAAGGTTCTGTCTGTTTATGTTTTCTAACACATCCTGCTCCTGTTGTGTTGCTTCGCAAGTCCTTGTTTCATTCCGCCAGGATCATGCCGCAGAATTTTTCCGCCAGTTCCGCCAGCTCCGCCTCAGCCAGGCAGGTGTTGTCGGGCACCCGGAGAGTGGTGGTGGAACCGGATTTATCCAGGGGCCGCCATCTGGCAAAAAAACGATCATTGGGCGCCCCGGCAAAGCAGATGATGGAAGGCGTTCCCCTGGCCGTGGCCAGGTGCTGGCAGCATGAATCATAACCGAAAAAAACGTCCGCCTGATCGATCAGGGCGGAAAGCATGCCGATGCCGCCCTGGATGCAGACCAGGCCGCTGCGGAAGGGGATCTGGTTTATTGTCAGGTTTTTTTCCGAAACAGCCGCGGTTTGAAATGCCTGGCCCTTCATGCTTTCCATGAGGGACCTGGCCCGTTCCCGTTCATCCGGATGGCAGCCGCTGTCAAGAACCACCAGGGCGCGGCTGTCCCGCAGCAGTCCAGCCAGCAGTTTCTCTTCAAAGGGGTCGGGCAGCCGTTTCCTTGGATCGTTGCCCACGCCGAGATTGATGACGATTTTTTTGCAGCCTGGCGGGAACTGGGCGAAAAATGTCTTGATATTGGCCATATGGGCCGGCCGGATGGCAATCTGCGGCAGGATGTCGTCCTGTTCGTCCAGCACATGGTTCAGCCACCTGTTGGTCAGCTGGCTCAGGCTGGCGGTGCCCTGCCGCTGGTCATCGCGGGAGGGGAAGTAGCGGGAACGGGAGGCGTCCATCAGAGGGAGCAGGCCGAGCTGGCTGAGCCTGCTGTCTGGGTCAAAAAGCAGGGTGGTGCCGTCATGGATGCCTTCCCATTCCACTTTCAGCACCTGATAAAGGGAGGTGTAGCCTATCAACCGGCCGATCAGCCCGCCGTCACGCTGGTAATGGAAACGCACCCAGTGCACCCGGGGTATGCCGAAGAAGATTTCCGGCAGATGGGCCGGGCCGACGACAATGACATCCGCCTGGGGAAAAGAGCGCCTCAGACGGTGGACCATGATGGAGGTAATGGCGACATCGGCGCCGATGGTGACCCTGGAAAGAATGAGGGTCTTGCTGATCTTTTTTTTCAGTTCCGCACTGAGGGGAGGTTGCCGCCGCATCTCTGCGTGACGGGAAAGCAGCAGCTCCTCTTTGGCATAGCCCTGCTCGTTCAGCAGACCGTGTATGGTGCGGCCCTCTTTCTGCCGGCGGATAAAACCGAGCATTCTGAGCAGCACCAGATTGCAGAGCGCGACACAGCGG
>JACQYM010000255.1 GCA_016208225.1 Deltaproteobacteria bacterium
AAGCGTCATCTGCTGAAGTGCCGGTGGTGTCGTAACAAGCCGCTGACAGCAGCGTTGCGTTTCAAAGGGGGCATGTCTGCGCGACGCACAGGGCACACCGGATTGTCACGTCATGACCAGTACCTGATACGCCTCTTTTCCCGAAAGTAACGCACCCTGAATCTGACGTTCTTCACCTGACCGTCGCTCACTCAGTCAGGCACACAGAGACATGGATATTGATGGCCATGGAACTCTGTGTGCGCTGCGTGCCGATGATAAAATCCTGTGCCTTGCTACTTGGCCGGGGTATCGTCGCTGATGGCGATCTGCAGGATCCTGGCGCCCGGTTTCAAGGTCTCGCCGACCTTGACGGCAATGGTTTCCACCTTTCCCGCCGCCGCGGCCAGAACCGGGGTCTGCATCTTCATGGCTTCCAGGACGCACAGCTTGTCGCCCACCGCCACATCCTGCCCCGCTTCCACGCTGATCTCGCAGACATTGGCCCCGAAGGGCGCCCGCACATCGCCCACCTTGGCAAGGTCCTGTATTTCCTTCTTGGACAGCGTCACTTCCTTGACCGCTCCTTCCTCCCTGGTTTCAGGCGCCATGGTGAAACCCCGCTGGTAATGATCGACATTGAGGTAAATGCTGGTCGAGCCGTCTTCATGTTTTTGGCTCGGCCCGATCTCAACGACATGCCCCTTGCCGTTATGGTCGGCGAACTCCAGGGTCTCTCCCAGGGCAAACCCGCCGCGCTTGAAGAAGATGGACGGCGGCAGCACATATACCCTGCCGAATTTTTCCTCAAACTTGAAGAAATCGACCGCATCATTGGGATGCTGGAGATAGGTTACCAGCTGCGGCTCGGTCGGCTCATACCCGAGCCGCTCTTCGAGCACCGTGCGCTCCCGCTCGATATCGATGTCATCGATTTTCTCAATGCCGCCCTGCTCCTCAACGAGCTTTCGCCAGTCCGGTCCAAAGGCCTTCTCATAGATCCAGTCTTCCGGACAGTAGAACGGAAAGGGCCCGTACTTGCCGAGCAGCAGGTTTTTCAGATCACCTGAGCAGTTGCCGTACCTCTCGCCGCTCTGCACATTGCTGACCGCGGTGGTCCAGAGAATCTGCGAACCCGGGGTCACGCTCCACCAGTTGCCCAGTTCCTTCTGCACCCTGGGCAGCTCTTCATGGAGGATCTCGGACATCTTGTTCAGGAAACCGCCCTTGACCGCCTGCTCGAAACTGCTGCCCATGGCGCCGCCCGGCAGTTTGTGGATCTGCACGGTGGGCAGAAAACCCTTGAACTGGGATTCAAAATATTCGTAATACTTGCGCTGGCCGCGCAGCACGCCGGAGGTTTCAATCACCGCCGCCTCGTCAACGCCGAGGGCTTGGTGGCCATAGTCTTTCAAGGTCTGGATGACGCTGAGAATCGGCGGCGGGCCGAAATAGGCCGATGTCGTTGCCGTCGGTATTGTGGCCGTGATAATGAATGACCAGATCCGGGTACCTGTCCCGGATGGCGCGCACCAGTTCACCGATGCGTTTCGGTGTGCCGAGGCCGCCGTGATTCTTGATGCAGAGGGAAATCTCCTCGCCGGTGACTTCAATGATTTCCCCGACTTTGTTCACATAATACTCATCCGTATGCTCCGGCCCGGTGGAAAAACAGATGCTGGGCTCCAGCAGCTTGCCCGCCTTCTGCACCTCCTCGAAAACAGCCTGCATATTCGGCACATGGTTCATGAAGTCAAACACGCGCCACACATCCACATACTTGGCAAACTCGCGGACCGTGAGGCGGATGACGTTCTGGGGATAGGGACGGTAGCCGAAGAGGTTGACCCCCCGGCAGAGGGTCTGGAACATGGTGTTCGGCATCTTTTCCCGCAGCAGCTTCAGCTTCAGAAAGGGATCAACCTGTTTGCGCAGGATATCCACATGCACCGAGGCGCCGCCGGTGATCTCCAAAGAGAAATAATTGGCCCGCTCCCGGGCATCCGCGGCCAGCAGATCCGTGTGGAGCAGTATCCGGTTCTTGAAGTCGGACTGGGACAGGTCGCGGGCCGTGTTGGTGATGAAATAGCCGTCCGCTTCCCGTACTCGTTTCAAAATTTCACTGACTTGCATTCCTTGCGCTATTCGGTCCATGGGATTCCTTAAATGGCGTATTTGTTTTCCTTTTGAAAATGAATCTCCGCGATCAGCCTGGCCAGCTTGTTCACCTCGCTGGGATCATCCTTGTACTTGAACAGTTCGGGATGGGTTTCCAGATACGAGGTGTCAAAGTCCCCTTTCTGAAAATCAGGTTCATTGACCAGATTCAGATAAAAGGGAATGGTGGTTTTCGGCCCGGTGATCGTATAGTTGCGCAGACAGCGCCGCAGTCTGTCCACCGTCTCGCTCCAGGTGAAGCCGAATACCGTCAGTTTCACCAGCAGGGAATCATAGACCTCGGGCACGGTAAACCCCTGGTAGACAAAACCGTCCAGCCGCACCCCGTAGCCGCCGGGGGAGCGGTACACGGAGACCGTCTTGCCCCCTTCGGGCATGAAATTGTTCTGCGGATCTTCGGCATTGATGCGCATTTCAATGGCGTGGCCGCGCAGCCTGATGTCATCCTGGGTAAAACACATGGGATCACCCAGGGCCAGCTTGATCTGGGTCCTGACGATATCGATGCCGGTCACCATTTCCGTGACGGTGTGCTCCACCTGCACCCTGGTGTTGATTTCCATGAAATAATATTTAAAGTCCTTATCCACCAGGAACTCGACAGTGCCGGCATTGAAATAATTTGATGCCTTGGCGGCCCGCACCGCGGTGGCGCAGATTTCGTCGAGCAGCTTCTTGTCCGGGATCATGGAGGGGGCAATTTCCACCAGCTTCTGGTTGCGGCGCTGGATGGAACAGTCGCGGGTCCCCAGATGGAGGGTATTGCCGAAATTATCCGCCATGATCTGCACTTCTACGTGCTTTGGTTTGATAATCACCTTTTCCAGGTAGACATTATCATTGTTAAAGGCGGCCTTTGCCTCTGATCTGGCCATGGGCAGCTGTTCCTTGAGCTGCTCGTCGTTTTCGATCAGCCGGATGCCCCGGCCGCCGCCCCCGGCGGTTGCCTTGAGCATGACCGGATACTGGTATTTGGCGGCAAATTCCAGGGCTTCCTGCAGGCCCGCCTCGCCCTGGGAAAGATTTTCAGTACCGGGCACCATGGGAATACCGGCTTCGGCCATGATCCGGCGGGCCGTTACCTTGTCGCCCAGTTTGCTGATCACCTCATGGGGCGGACCGATAAAGATGATGCCCGCCTCTTCACACGCCTTGGCAAAGTCCGGATTTTCGGCCAGAAACCCGTAGCCCGGATGAATGACATCAACCCCATGGTCCTTTGCCGTCTTGATGATTTTAGCAATATTAAGGTAATCACAACGGGGACCGTCGCCGATCCAGATCGCCTCATCCGCCACCCGGATATGGAGCGCCGCATTGTCAGGCGTTTCATAAATCGCCACCGCGACATGTCCCAACTCCTGAATGGCGCGAATAATCCGCAAGGCAATTTCGCCGCGGTTTGCTACCATTATCTTCCTTTTCAAGAGATCACCTCATAGATTCGTTTTGCGGGTATAGTAAAATGTAATCGTTGTCACGGATAAAAAAAAAGGCGGTTGCCATCGCATAGTTGTCCCCCGCCATATCATTGTCTGGCCACATCCGATTTGCGCGCATTGAGAATCTCAGGGAAGACGAAGGGGAAACTGGGGACAGCCCGGAGCAATAAAATTCAAATGGCAAAAAAGATTAACAGAGAATTTTTTTTTAGGCAAGCAGAAACAGAAATCCAGGCATCCCCGAAACAAGAGCGGAGTGAGCGTTCACAGGCTTCCTGCCCGTCCCGGCACCCCTTGCCCTTGAATCACCCCGCCAGGGCCTTGACCAGTCCGGACCGTCGCCGGGTGGGGCTTTTGATGGCCTCCAGAAAGGTGTTCCTGTCGCCCCACACCTCCACGGAACGGGTTGCCCGGGTAATCCCGGTGTACACCAGTTCGCGGCAGAGGACGGGGGAAGAACCGGCCGGCAGGATCAACAGGACATGGGCAAATTCCGAACCCTGGCTCTTATGGACGGTAACGGCGAAGGCTGTTTCATGGGCCGGCAGCCGGGCAGGCAGCAGCCGGCGCACCCCGGACCCGGCCGGGAAAAAGGCGCGCAGCTGCCCCGCGGCTTGCCCATCCTGCAGGATCAGGCCGGTATCGCCGTTATAGAGCTGCAGGCCATAGTCATTGCTGGTGACCATGACCGGCCGGCCATGGAAGTGGCCGCCGCCGGACGGGGAGAGCATCTCCGCGGCCTGCAGGTTGATCTGCTCCACCCCGAAGGGACCGCCGCGCAGAGCGGAGAGCACGGCAAATTCACCCATGGCGGCCAAGGCCTCGGCCGGGGTTGTTGCCCTGCTGGTCCGCTGATGATGACGACCGATTGCCGCCAGGAGCCGCCGCCGCAACTGATCAGGGTCGGCGCCCATATCAAACCAGCTGACATCGGGAAAATTGTCATCCTGCAGCACGGCAAGGGCACCTTCCCCGTCGCCGCCGTACACCATTCGACTCAAGGCGCCGATGCCGCTGCCGCTGGGAAAGCGGTAACTTTTCCGCAATTCGGCAAGCGACCGGTCGGCGCCGCCCTGCCGCAACCCCCGGCAGATATCCCCCAGCACGGCGCCCGGCTGCACCGAGGAAAGCTGGTGCTGATCGCCGAGCAGCAGCAGGGTGCATTTTTCGGGCAGAGCAGTCATGAGCCAGGCCATGAGCGGCAGATCAACCATGGAGGCCTCATCCACCACCACCAGGCTGGCGGGCAGCAGATTTTTCCGTTGATAGCGCCTGCCGTGCGGCGAACTCCCGAGGAGACGGTGCAGGGTCACGGCTGTCTCAGGGATGGCCGCCTTCACCTCGGGCGCGCAGTTCAACCCCGTCCTGGCCTGCCTGATCGCCTCCTGCAGACGGGCCGCGGCCTTGCCGGTGGGGGCGGCAAGCAAAATCCGGCCGCTCTCCTCCGTGGCGCCCAGCTCGCAGAAGAGGGCAAGAATTCGGGCCACCGTGGTTGTCTTGCCGGTTCCCGGTCCGCCGCTGATCACGCAGAACCGGCTGGAGAGCGCCTTATGCGCCGCTTCTTTCTGCCAGTCCGGTTCGGTTTCCTGCGGGTCAGCCTGCGGAAACAGCCGGGCAAGCCCCTGCGCCAGCCGCTCCCCATCAAAATCAGCGGGCCGCATGCTGCCGCGGGCCAGGATAAAGTCCGCCACCTCCTGTTCATACTGCCAGTAGCGCTGCAGATAGAGCAGCGGCGGATCAAGGATGAGCGGCTTCCATTCATCGACAGCCCCCACCACCCCGCTTTTTTGCAGCGCGTCAATCCACTCCTCTTCGACCGGACAAAGGGCCGTTCCGCCGTCAGGGCGCGCAATCTCGCGGCCGGCAAACTCCTGCAGATCAAGACAGATATGGCCCTGCGCCACCTGTCGCGCCACCAGGGCCGCGGCCAGCCCCAGTTCAGGGCTGCCGTTGCCTGCCAGACGCCGGAGCAGCCCGGCAAAATGGCTCTCCAGGGAAGAAGAGTTGCGGGACCTCATGCCGTCACCAGCATGCGGCTTAACCGGGTGACAAAATCCGCGGCCGGCAGGTCATGATGGATGCCGCAGGCCGAACCATGGTCGAGCCCCACCCCGCGCAGAAAGATATAGAAAAGGCCGCCGAAATGGCTCTCATAGCTGTAATCCGGCAGCCGCTGCGCCAGATACTGATGCAGGGCCACGGTGTAGAACAGAGACTGCAGATTGTACCTTTCCCTCGCCATTACTTCCGCCAATCTGTCCCGGCTGTAGTCGGCAGGGTCGGTGCCCAGGTAATTCGACTTCCAGTCCACCAGATAAAAACGGCCGTCCCGTTCAAATACCAGGTCCATATAGCCCTTGAGAAACCCTCTGTGCACGGTAAATTCCAGGGAAGATGCCCCCGGTCCGCCATGGCCGTGCGCCTGGAGAATCTCCTTCACCTCGGCGGAGGTGACGGCGGCCAGGGGAAAATAAAACTCCAGCTCGTTTAATCTTTTTCTGGCGACAATGCTCTGCAGCACCAGATCAGGACGATCCGGCAGCAGCGGCGTGGTCAGCACGTTTTGCACCATGGCAAAGACGGCTTCCTGCCAGGTCGGAGCAAAGCCGTGCCGGGCCAGTTTTTTTACGATCAACTGCCGGCATGCCGCGGGCTCCGTGGCGAGCTGCGGAAAATCAAGATGCTCGAAGATATCGTGCATGAAGGTGCCCGGCGCCGCCCCCCGGGGAAAGGCGAGGATGGAGCTCTGGTCCTCCTGCCCGCCCCGTGCCTCTTCGCGCGGCACAAATGATTCCCCATGCCGGCCGTGACTGGTGATGGCCGTGAAGCTCGTCACCTGCAGCGCGCGGACAGTACCGGCAAATGTACGGCAGACAAGCGGGGCAGGCCTGTCATGCCATGCAGTTGCCGGGGGAGGCAGCTCATCCTCGGTGCGGGCGACCAGGGCAATGGTCCCCTCCGCCTGCCTGACCAGTGCGGCAAGCTCGGCGGCGATCTCTTCATCCGTGAGTTTCTTCACCCGTTTTTTGACGGCGGCAAAATCTCCCCTGCCATGAAAAAGCCAGGCCAGGGCCGAACTCTCCGCGCCCCGAAAGCCTCCTCCGGATGATGAAACGACACGGTTTCCCTGATCGACCGGGAGCCGCCCCAGGAAAAAGGACAGAAGACGACGGGATACTGCAGACCCTTGGCGCGGTGGATCGTCACGATCTGCACCCGCTCCGCATCGCTTTCCAGCCGCAGCTGATGCTCCTCGGCCGCCTTGTCCCGGCCGGCCATCCTGTCGGCCAGCCAGGCAAGGAGGGCGGCGGAGGTTGCCTTCTTCTCCCGCTCATGACTGTGCAGCACCTCGCCCAGATGGAGAATATTGGTCAGACGCCGCTCCCCGTCAACAAAGCGCAGCAGCTGCACCCTGACATGCTGTTGATCAAGCAGCAGCCGGAACATGGCCATGAACCCCTTGTCCCGCCAGCACTGGTGACAGGACTGGAAAGCGTTCAGGCGGCGGCTCCAGGCCTCCTCATCCTCCTCCAGGCGCAGGAGATCCACGCAGGTCCCGGCCAGCATATCCGTGGCCAGGGCGGCGCGGATCTTCCGGTCGCTTGCCGGCTCCGCCACCACATTCAGCACCCTGGAGAGCTCTTCTGCTTCACGGCTGGAAAAGAGATCCTCCATGCTCTGCTGTACCGAAGGCACGCCGACCCGGTACAATACCTTCTGCACCTGCTGCGCCTCCCTGTTTTCCCGTACCAGCACGGCAATGTCCCTGGGCCCGAGCGGGCGGGCGCCGATGAGCGCCTCCCCGCTCCGGCCCAGCTCAAGCAGCCTGCTGATTTCGGCGGCCAGGGAGGTCAGCACCCGTTTTTCCGCAACCTCCCTGCCCATGGCCTCATTTTCTGCCGGTTTGCGCATGATCTGCCAGAGCTGCAGCGGCGGCTCCTGCCTGCCTCCGATGGTCAGAAAGATCCGCTCCTTTTTATCGGCAGCCGACACCGGATGAAAGGTGATCCTGCTGTAGACAAAAGGGTCGGTTGCCGCGGCAAACAGGCTGTTGACCGCCCGGATCAGCCCCGGCTCGGAACGGTAATTGCGGTCCAGATCAAAATTGGAGGGCACATCCCGGATGGCCGTCATGTAGGTGAAGATATCCGCCCCCCGGAAACTGTAGATTGCCTGCTTGGGGTCGCCGATGATATAGAGCAGGGTTTGGGCGGCACACTGGTAGAGGGTGGTAAAAATTTCATACTGGACCGGGTCGGTGTCCTGGAATTCATCGATCAGGGCCGCCGGGAACCGGTCAAGGATGCGGCCGATCAGCCGCTCCCGGTTCTGTCCCTGCAGGGTCTGTTGCAGTTTGTGCAGCAGATCGTCGTAGGCGAACAGATTTTTGTTCCGCTTGCGCCTGTCGAATTCCGCCAGTCCATAGCGGGCCGCTTCCTGGCGCAGGGCGATCAGTCCCTGCTCGCAGAGCGAGGCAAACATCCCATGCCGGCGACACACCTCCTGGCAGAGATGAAAAAACGGGTGCACCGGGACCGGGCTGTTTTTCCTGGTTGCGCGTTCCAGGCTGTCGGCGGAAAACTTCTCAAAAATTTCCGGGATCACTCCCTGATAAACCGGCTGCTCCTGGCAGAAAGCGTCCATTTCGGCAAGCCAGCGCGGCATTTTTTCCGGACAGTACGATTTTTTGTTCAGCGCCGTGTTTTCCAGCAGCAGGGGGTACACTTCCTCCCGTACCAGGGGCCAGGCACGAAAAACAGCGGCAAGGGCCCGGCAGACCTCTTCTTCGATCCCGGTAAGCCCGCCCCCGGCTATCCGCTCCAGAACAGCGGGGTCAACCGTCGGCAGCAGCTTCAGGCCGGGCCGCATTTTTTTGACAAAATAAAAGAGCCGGTCCGGCAGAATTTTTTTGGCCGCAAAGGCGGTAAAGGCGGGCGGGAAACGATCCATCTGCAGCCGCCAGAAATCCGCGGCTATCTCCTGCAGCAGTTCATCAAGATCAGGCGTCAGCTCCGTATCGATAAGGGCGCCGCTTTCCAGGGAATTTTCCTTCAGCATGCGCTGGCAGAAGGCATGGATGGTGAAAATGGCCGCCTCGTCGAAATCCTGCAGGGCGCTGACGAGACGCCGCCCGGCCTGCTCATGGTCGTCAATCCCGGCCAGCAGACCGGTTTCAAACTCATCCCGGCCCTGACCCGTGGCAAAGGCCTGCAGACAGCTGCCCACCATCTGCCGCACACGCAGCCGCAGATCTTCCGTGGCAGCCCTGGTGTAGGTCACCACCAGAATCTGCCGGACCGCCAGCTTCTTCTCCAGCAGCAGCCGGACAAAAAGGCCGGAAATGGCATATGTTTTGCCCGTACCGGCTCATGGGATACCTGCAGGAAAAGTTGGTCAATAATTCAGAAATTTACCACAGAGCACCCAGAGATCACAGAGAAAATATTTTTCATTACATTCAGTTATCTGTGGACTCTGCGTCTAATTTTCAGTTTTTGAATTCGGCAAGAGCAGGACAGGCGAAAACAGCACCAACAAAAAAGGGGGAGGCCGCCGGCCTCCCCCTTTTATCTGTTATTTACTACTGAATCAGAACGGTCGATTAATCATCATCGCGTTCGTCATCATCTTCGCGCTGCTGACGACCTTTTACAGTGACATCCTTCTCTGTTTCGCAGCCGTCGGTGTTGATGGCTTTGATCGATTCGGGCACGTAACCGCGGGCCAGTTTCTCAATCTCTACCTTCCATTTCCCGCCCTTGACGCGGATGTTTTCGGCCAGAACCTGACCGGTATCGGCATCAACGATGGAGATGCGGGTCCTGATGTGCGAGCGCCCGGTGACAACCAGTTTGCGCTCTTTATACAGGGCGCCGGTGATGGAGAGCACGCCGCCTTCCGGGCAGGTGGTGCGGGTATCATCGCTGGTGCCGTTGCAGTTTTCATCTACGCCGTTGCCGCATACTTCGGAGGCGCCGGGGTTGATGGCAGCGTCGAGATCGTTGCAGTCATTGCCGCCGCATGCGGCATCCAGGAAGCTGTCACCGTCCGCATCCGGACAGGCGGGATCACAACCCTCGTCTACCTGGGCATCACAGTCGTTGTCCACACCGTCGTCGCAGATTTCCGCGCTGCCGGGGTTTACAGTAGCATCAGCGTCATTGCAGTCAACCGGACCACACTCGCCGCCTTCCACTTTATAGCCGTCGCCGTCAGCGTCGGTGCAGACTGCGGGGCAGTTTGCAGCAGCGGGATCCAGAGCATCTACCAGGCCGTTGCAGTTGTTGTCGATACCGTCGGTGCAATCCTCTACTGCTGAAGGATGAACTGCCGCATCGGTATCATCGCAGTCAACCGCGCCGCACTCGCCGCCTTCCACGGCAAAGGTGTCACCGTCATTGTCGGTGCATACCGGGGTGGTGGGACATCCTTCGTCAACCACGCCGTCACAGGTGTTATCGATGCCGTCGCCGCATACTTCCGCTGCGCCGGGGTTAACGGCTGCATTGCTGTCATCGCAGTCAACCGCGCCGCAGGCGCCGCCTTCCACGGAGTAGCTGTCGCCGTCAGCATCGGTGCATACCGGCGGGCAGCCGACAGCAGCGGGATCCTGAGCATCGATCAGACCGTTGCAGTTATTGTCGATGCCATCGGTGCAGTTTTCTGCGGCCGACGGATTGACCGCCGCGTTGGCGTCATTGCAGTCAACCGGACCGCAGGCGCCGCCTTCCAGGGCAAAGGTGTCATTGTCACTGTCCGTACAGGTGGGGCCCGAGGGACAGAAGTAATCCGTCAGGGCGGTGCCGCCGTTTAAATAGGCGGTCTTGGCCGGGGTGGGTGCGCTGTAGCCGCCGGTGTGACAGAGGGCGCAGCTGCCGGTATAGGGCTGGGCCGGGGCGCAGGCAGTATTGACATCAGTGCCGAAATCGCCGAAGGCATAAGCGCTCGAAGCGGCAAAAAGGAGTGAGCCGGTCAGGGCCAACACGAAAGACATTTTTTTCTTAGACATATAAATCCTCGTTTTGATGATTAGAAAAGAAAAGGAACAACAATAAAAGTATTCTAGTTTCAGCAGGTTACCATCGCCAGTCGTCTGGGATTCCATTACCTACCACCTAAACGACCGCTGCATCGTCACTTCATACTTTCACCTCCAAGAGCCGTGCTGTTGGCCGGAATGTTTACTTCATGCGGTCACACCGCACTGTTTCACTTAAACCTGTTTCCCGTAATTCCTTGGGAGCAATTTGCATCCTTTGTGATTAATTCAGATCTGAAAGGGAGTACCATGCGTTATTGCAGCTAGTGTGCCAAATGTTCATAGTGATCATTCTCAATATGAAACAATCGACTAACATGTTTATTTTACAATATATTTTTTTATCATGCATTGCTAATCCACTAAAACAGATCGCGCAGAAACCCAGTGTATGTCGCTCATAAGCGACGGCATTTTTTGCCGTTCAACCCCCACCGCTGCCCAAACTGCCACAACGTGGTAGAATTACCCATAATTTCTCCCACACCACAGAGGCGACAAAAGTGTATGCGTTTGCCGAATTAATTTAAAAATTTGAACTTCGGCAGGGCGGATGGTTAAAAAAGCAAAGGCGCCCGGTGCCGGAAGGTAAGCCGTTGTAACAAAATAATATCGTCGCCCGAATGTTAGAGACGGCATAAGGAGCCGTAACGAAATAATCAAAAATGAAAAAATTATTTCGTAACGGCTCCTAATTGCGGTCCGGATCAGAACAGGTGGACACATCCCGGAGGCCGGCATGTAATTGAAGATAGCGGAACCCCTGGAAACCGCGGAGTGCATGGTTTGGGGCCGCACACTGGCATATCACCTCCCGCCGGTTCTCTCTCCATCCCGGCAGCACCAACAAAAAAAGGGGGAGGCCGGCCGGCCTCCCCCTTTTTTTGTTGGTGCTGCCGGGATGGAGAGAGAACCGGCGGGAGGTGA
>JACQYM010000256.1 GCA_016208225.1 Deltaproteobacteria bacterium
GTCGCCCAGCCGCACCCACTGCCCCACGGCCTGCTCGTTGCCGAACAGTTCGCGTTTCATCTGGTTGCCCAGCACGCACACCGGCGTCGCATCGTTGATGTCGCCTGCGGGCAGGGAGCAACGACCCGCTACCTCTTGAAGCATTTTCCCCGGCAGGCCGTTACCGGCATCACCCGCCGCAAGGTTGACCTGGAGATTTGCCGGCAGATGGCGCCGGATGTGACCTTTCTGCTGCGGGAGGGAGCGCGGCTCAATCTGCCGGCGGATACCTTCGATACCGCCATGTATGTTAAGGGGTTTGATGACCCGGGTCCCCGCCGGAAATTCATCAGGGAAATCTTTCACACCCTGAAAGCCGGAGGGCGTTACGTCTCTTTTGATCTGCTGGCCGACGGTCCCGTCGTGACGGGATTGTGGCAGAAGATAAAATCAGCGCAAGGTCAGGTTGATAACCTCAAAATCTATCAGGAGCTCCTCGAAAAGGAGGGGTTTACGGATATCCGGATTTTTGATGTGACCGGGCAATGCGGCGAGAGTTTCCAGCGGCACGTGGCGCGCTACTTCGGTTTGCGGAAAATATCCGGCGACATTCAGGAGGAGGTGGACCGGCAGGCCGAGACCATGTTGCTGTCGTCCGCTTTTGCAGGGCGCAGGTCTCTGCTGGTGACATGCGTGAAGCCGGGCAGCGGGTAAGGCCGTTGATCGGCAAGTTGATGGATAACCAAAATCTTTCATGCTTTGTTGTGCCCCCGCGGGCATGGCGGAGAGTTGGAAAAGGATAGGTGTCATGAAAAATATTCTGCTCGTAAATCCCAGATATGAGATGGAGACCCTGCGAGTCTCGGACGTGGAGCACATTGCCGCCAGGGCGGACAATATGCCCCTGGGTCTGGCGACTGTTGCCGCTCTCACTCCTGCCGAAGAGTTCAATGTGCAGATCTGGGATGAATTTGTCAGGGGCCCTGTTGAACAGCATGAGCAGCTGCTGAAAAACAATTATGACCTGGTGGGAGTGACCAGCACCAGGGTCACTCTGCTGCGGGCCATTGATGCGGCCTCTTTTTTCAGAAGCCATGGGATTCTCACGGTCGTGGGCGGGCCTGGCGTTTCAGGGAGTCCGGATCGGTGCCGGGAAAATTTTGACATCCTGATCATCGGCGAGGCGGAACTGATCTGGCCCCAGTTCCTGAAGGAATGGACGGCGGGCAAACAGAAAAGGGAATACCGGCAGATCGAGAAGCCTGAAATGTCGTTAAGCCCCATGCCCAGATGGGACAGCATTGTCGAGGATGTCCCCCTCTATTCCATGGGCAGCGTCCAGACAACGCGCGGCTGCCCGTATGATTGCGAGTTCTGCGATGTCGTCTACCTCAACGGCAGGCGGCAGCGGCACAAGAGTGTCGAGCGGGTGCTGGACGAGGTGAAAGTGCTGCAGAATCTGGGCGTTTCCACCGTCTATTTTGCCGATGATAACCTAATCGGCAACCACGCCTTTGCCAAAAATCTGCTGCGGCAACTCATCCCGCTGAATAACGCTTTTCCCAAACCCCTGAGATTTGCCACCCAGGCGAGCATCGACGTGAGCCGGGACGCGGAGCTGCTTGAACTGCTGGCGGACGCCAACTTTTATGAGATGCTCATCGGCATCGAATCCTCCAACGAGGAATCCCTGAAGGAGATGGGCAAGTATAATAATCTGAAGGGGAATCTGGTCGAGGAAATCCAGACTATTCTTTCGTATGGCCTCTCCGTGCGCGGCGCGATGATCGCCGGTTTTGACCATGACGGTACCGATATTTTTGACAAGCATATCGCTTTTATTGAAAGATCCTGTCTGCCCTCGGTGTCGCTGCATATGTTGAATGCCCCCATCGGCACCCGTTTGTGGCGCAGGATGCGTGAGGAAGGCCGTGTCATTGATATCTTTAAAATAACGGACAAGGTCACCCGCCGCATCATCAGCAACATTATCCCCAAACGCATGAGCCGGGTTGAGCTGATGGAGGGATTCAAGAAACTCTACGGCAGGGTCTTCAGCTGGGAAAGCTTTGAAAAGCGGATGATCGGTTTTGCAACCCTTGCCCGGCGAGCGCCGCAGGTGAAGCAGGAGACGGTTTCCCTGGACGAGCTGCTGACCCTTGGCCCCGGTTTGGGTCTGGATAGCGAGGCCTGCGAAGCCATGGAAAGGATTTTCACCTTCACGGCGGCCAAGGCCCCCTATCTGCTGGGCAGGGTAAAGTCGCTGGTGATTCAATTCGTGAAGTATTCGAACTCCGCCCGCGGTTTACTTCCGAAGATCGACCGGCAGATTGACCTTGAAACATCGGGCAGACTGACCTTTGAGCTGGACACGCGCCCCATCACCATTCCCCAGCAGTTCGATAAAACATATCGGGAAATTTTCCCGGCGCTGCACCGGCGGGTGTATCTCAACTTGAGGGATAAGGAAAAGGTTGCGGACGGGATGATGGAGATATTCGTTGAATTTTTTGTGCGCGAGGAAGGCTTCACCACCTTTCAGGAGTACCACGGGCCGCTTCTTGAGGAAATCGTGGACAGAACGTGTGCGAGAATGAATGGTGAACAATGGGAGAATTTCGTGCCTGTCGTCAGTCTTGACGCCCCGGTGCCGGATGTGAGCAAAACACGGCTGCACGAGGAGGTCATCAAAAGCGTGGAACAGGAACTCATTAAACTCGTGCAGGAAAAAGCCGTTCATTCCGAGGCCCTGCAATAACCTAAAAAAGATGAATTCGTATTTATGCCCCTTGCGGGTAAAAAGACTATTTTCACCACAGAGCACACAGAGATCACAGAGAAAATATTTTTAATTACAATTAGTTATCTCTGTGAGCTCTGTGCTCTCCGTGGTTAATTTTCAATTCTTACGAGTTCATCAAAAAAAGAGCTTGCCATGAAGAATATTCTACTCGTGAATCCGAATTATGCGCTGGAGATCCGCTGGGTGGCCGATGAGGACAAAATCAGCGTCAAGGCCGACTATTTTCCTCTTGGCCTGGGGACTGTCGCTGCCCTGACGCCGTCGGGGTACCACGTCGATATCTGGGACGAACTGGTGCGGGGGCCTGTTGAAGAGGCGAAACTGGATCGGGCCTACGACCTGGTCTGGGTCACCAGTCATAGTGCAAATTTGGGCCGGGCCGTCAAGATCGGCAAATACTTTCGCGACAACAAGGTGTTCGCCGTTGTCGGCGGCCCGGGGGTCACTTCCAACCCTGACCGCTGCCGCAAATCCTTTGATGTGCTGTTTATCGGGGAAGCGGAGCTTACCTGGCCCGAATTTTTAGATGGCTGGCAGCGCAATGATTTTCGCACCGAATACAGGCAGATCGAAAAGCCTGATATCAAACTGAGCCCCATGCCCAGGTGGGACAGTATCCAGTCGGATGTCAACAGGTACGCCATGGGCAGCGTCCAGACCACCCGCGGCTGTCCCAATGACTGTGAGTTCTGCGATGTTGTCTACCTGAACGGCAGGCGGCAGCGGCATAAGACGATGCAGCAGGTTCTTGATGAGGTGCGGGCCTTACAGCGCATCGGGGTGAAAAGCATATCGTTCAATGATGATAACCTCACCATTGACCACCGCTGGGCCAAGGAGTTGCTGCAGCAGCTCATCGCGCTGAACAACTCTTTCCCCGAGCCGCTGCGCTACATGACCCAGCTCAGCATCGATGTCTCGGGGGATGAGGAATTGCTCGGGCTGCTGGCGGATGCGAATTTTTATCAGGTCCTGATCGGCATTGAATCCCCGAATAAGGATTCGCTCAAGGAGGCGGGCAAATTCGGCAATCTGAAGGGGGATCTCGTCCAGCAGCTGCATAAGGTTCTCTCCTACGGCATCGTGGTGCGCGGGGCCATGATTGTCGGATTTGATCACGATGATGAGACGATTTTTGACCTGCAGTATAATTTCCTGCAAAAGGCGTGTCTGCCTTCCATTTCGATGCATATGCTGAACGCGCCCATCGGCACGCGCTTATGGCGGCGGCTGCGCCAGGAAGGGCGGGTTATTGACGCTTTTGCCATAGCGGATAATTCTTCCCAGCGGCTCTTTAACAATACCATCCCGAAACTCATGACCCGGGTGGAGCTGATGAAGGGCTTTCGGGCCTTATACGCCAAACTGTTCACCTGGGAAAGTTTCAAGGAAAGGATGCTGGGGTTTGTCTCGCTGGTCAGAAGAAGACCGAATTCCCTGCAGGAAATGGAAAGACTTGACGAACTCCTCCAGCTCGGGAAGAGTTTACATCTCAATGAAGAGGATTGCCTGGCCATGGCGGAGATTTTTTCATTTACCCATGCCAAGGCGCCCTATATGCTGGGGAGAGTAAAGGAACTGGTGGTGAAGTACATCCGGTATCGAAAATCTGTTTATGATTTCCTGCCGGGGCTGGACAGGCAGATAGAACTGGAGGCATCGGGCAAGCTCGAAATCAGGCTGGACAGCCGGCCGGTGACCGTGCCGATGGGATTTCGCCGGGAATATCGCACGATTTTCCAGGACATCCACCCGCGCGTCTATTTGTCACTGGTTGACAAGAAAAAATTACCCGCCGCCCTGGTTGAGATTTTTGTCGAGTTCTTTGTCCATGAGCAGGGCTTTGATACATTTGAAGAATATCATTCCTCGCTGCTGCGGGACATTGCCGACAGAACCTGCGCCCGGTTGAATGGTCAGAAGCTTGAAGATTTCGAGCCTGTTGTCGTTCCGGCCGCAAAAGTCATTCCCGTCAAGCCGGCCGGGCTGCATGAGGACGTGTTGAAGAGCGTTGAACAGGAACTTTTCAAACTTGTCCAGGACGGACAAATGGCACGGGCGCCGGGCAGGCCGTGAGAGAGTGTGCCCTGGCTAGACCATCAATTATAATATAAAAATATTTTCTCTGTGATCTCTGCGAGCTCTGTGGTGAAAATAGACTTTTTACCCGCAAGGGGCATAAATACGAATTCATCCGGGTTATTCATGAAAAAAAAGAATGATTATGTCCCCAAGATACGAAGCCTTGGCAGCGGCGCCCTGGCGCGATTGGCCCTGGCGCAGACCTATGTGGTGGAGGGGGACTATGCGAAAGCCGGCGAAGAATGCTTCGCCGCCCTGGACCTTGATAAGCGCTGTGCTCCCGCCCATGTTTTTCTGGGCTGGATCCATGTGCAGGAAAGACGGTACGATGAGGCGATCCGGGCATGTGAGAGCGCCCTTGGCCTTGATGCCAGCATGACCATGGCCTACTCCCTCCTCTGCCACGTGTATACCGAAAAAGGGGAAACCGCCAAGGCCATCGCGGCCTGTGAAGCAGGCCTGGCGATCGACGGCAAAGATGCTGCCGGCCATTATGCCCTGGGGGAGCTCTATGTCGGGGAAAAAAATTATGGGAAGGCTGCCGAGGCATTTCAGCGGACTATCCGCTACAATCCCCAGATGGCCATGGCCTACTTCAAGCTGGCGAATGTCTACCAGGAACTGGACAGGGAATCGGACGCCATTGCGCTGGTGGAAACCGCCCTCAGCCTGAACCCCATGCTTCCAAGGCCGCATATGACTTTGGGTGATATCTATTTCACCGACGCCAATTATGCAGCGGCGCTGAACGAGTATCACCAGGCCCTGCACATCAGTCCGGGTCTGGCGGAAGGTCACTTCAAGGCCGCAGCGGTCCATTTTCAGCTTGAGCAGTACCTCGAAGCGCTCATCGAGCTGCGCATCGCCCTGCGCATCAATGCCAAAATGCCCGAGTGCCACCACCTGCTGGGACAGATTTATCAGCGCCTGGGTGAGCTGGAAGTCGCCAAGTCCCATTATCACGCGGCCCTGTCTTTCAATTCGCAGCTGTTTTCCGCCTATGCGGATCTTGGTGATATTGCCGCCATGCAGGAAGATCATGGTGAGGCGCGGACCCAGTATCTGGCCGCATTGAAACTGTCCCCGAAACATGACTGCCGGGAGGGGGATCAGCTCTGGGATCAGGGCAGTTATGACCAGGCCCTGGCCCAATACCGGATTGCCCTGGGCAGGTCTGCCGAGTTGCCGCAGCCGGAGTCGGTGCAGCGGGAAACAGCAATCCCGACTGAGTCTGCCAGTGACCGAAGACGTCATACGCGCTATCTCTTTACGCATCCGGTGCATCTCGCGGAAAGTGCCGGGCAGGATTTTGCAGCGGAAACACTGAACGTGTCAAAGGAAGGGGTACAGATCCTGACCGACAAAAAACTGGATATCGGTTCGGAAGTGCAGATTAGGACTAAATCGGAAATAACCGGGGAGCTGACAACCGTTGACGGGATCGTTGTCAATCTCGCCCGTGACGAGGGGCAGAAAAATTACCGGCTCGGCATCAAGCTATTGCCTGAGCCAGCCGGTCTCCGGGCCTGGGGTGATTTCCTGGAACTTTCCGGTTTTTTTGACATTTAGGAGCCGTTGGTGAAGAAAGAACTGACCGGACTTTTGCCGGAAACCCGTTCGGACACGGAAATAACACCTCTCAATGAATATGGAGAGCGACCGCATTATCTCGTCAAGAACCCGCTGTCCGGGGAGGTCTTTGAGTTCGGCATAGAAGATTATTTTCTCTACCGGCAATTTGACGGCAGGACGACATTTTCTGCGATCAAGGCCCGTTTTGAGGACGAATTCCACACGCCGATTTCCCTGCTGCAGCTTGAGGCATTTGCCTCGCATCTGCTGGGCCGGGGGCTCCTGAGTGCAAAGGGATGGCAACCGGCCGGTACACAGTCGGGAGACAATTTTTATAAAACAATCGGGCTCGGCAATCCCGACCGGCTGCTGTCCGTGCTGGATATTGTCTGCTGGTGGTGCTTTACCCCGCCGGTCCTGGTCCTGATCGCGCTGTTCCTGTTTCTGGCCCTGGGAACGGCGGTGAAGTACCATGGGGACTTTCTGCTGGAAATTCAGCTGGGATTTCGGGGCGGGA
The DNA here is from genome assembly GCA_016208225.1 of Deltaproteobacteria bacterium. Taxonomy (GTDB): domain Bacteria; phylum Desulfobacterota; class Desulfobulbia; order Desulfobulbales; family SURF-16; genus SURF-16. The sequence goes on from JACQYM010000256.1 coordinate 6,954, forward strand.
GGCTTCTCCTTCTGCCGCTGCTGGGAATATTTGTCGTAAATGTCGGCGGCGAGATTGCCAAGGCCGTTGCCTGCAAGCATTTTGGCGGCTACATCGGCGAGGCCGGGGTCATTTTGCGGTACCGGGTGCTGCCGCGTCTTTTCTTTGATATGGCGGACAGCCTCTGGCGGCAGGACAAGATGACCAGGGTAAAAATAATGACCGCCGGCCTGCTCTTTGAGCTCCTGCTGTGGAGTGTCGCCGTGATTGCCTGGCGGAACACGCCGTTCTGGTCCGGGGTGCATACCTTCTGGATGCTGATGGCCCTGGCGGCCGCCATTATCATTTTTTTAAATATCAATCCGCTGCTGCAGCGGGACGGTTATTTTTTAATCAGCAATTGGCTGGAAATACCGGGCTTGCGGGAAAGGGCCATGGGGTATCTCCATTCCTGGTTTTTACACGGCCGGTTGCCGGAACCGTTGACTGTTCGGGAAAAGCAATGGCTGCAGCGTTACGGGGTGGCAGTCCTGGTTTTTGAGACAGTCTTCTGGGGGGGAGTTTTAGGGGGGATCGGCTACCTGCTCATGCACGATCTGAAAGGCATCGGGGCCGTAATTTTTCTACTCATAATTGCACTGCGGTTTGAACATCTTCTGAGGGGTTTTTCCTCGAAGACGAAACAGCAGCAGCGGGCTGAACTGTGATGAAAAGAGAGGAACTGTGCGTATGCGTCTTATTTTGAAAATTGGAGTTCTGGTTGTATTGATCGGCGTGCTGTTGATGCCCTATGAATACAGTGTCAGCGGAGAGTTCAAACTGTTGCCGATACAGGAATTCGGGATCAGGTCCCAGGTCGCCAGCGAAATATCGGAGGTGTTCATCCAGGAAGGACAGATTGTGCGGCAGGGGGACGTGGTCGCGCGCCTGGTCGGCCGGGAGCAGGAGAGACAACTGCAGGAATCAAGGGCCGCTTATGACAACGTGAAAGCGAAACTGGACCTGTTGCGCGGCGGACCGAAGACGGAGAAAGTCGCCAAGGCGGAACAGGAGGTATCCGCGGCCCGCATGAGCCTCACGCACAGTGAAAAAGAGCTCAAACGGCAGGAGGAAATGTTCAGGAATAAGGCGGTCCCCGAGAAAAATTATGATGAGGCTCTCAAAATCCGCGATCTTGACAAGGAGGCCTTGGAAGTTGCGGTCAAGAACCTGAATCTCGTGCGCAGCGGGGCGGAAGAGGTTGAAATCAGGGCCTTGGAAGCGGAATTGAAGCTGCGCGAAGTGGAGATCGCTTTCAACGAAAAGGACATGGAACTGACGCAACTGGTGAGCCCGGCGGCCGGAAAAATCATTACCGCCTTTCCCGGACAGGCTGTCGGCCAGTACCTGGAAGTGGGGGACCTCTTTGCCATTGTGGAGGATTCAAGCCGGTTTATTGTGGAAATCGAGGTCAGTGAGGAAGATATCAGTTCCGTGAAAAATGATGCGCCGGTCAGTTTGAAAACATGGGTCTATCCCACCGATACTTTTGAGGCGAGGGTGACCTCCATCGGCCCTGTTGCTTATGAAAAAAGCAAAGGGAGAGTGGTTCGCGCCCTTTCTGAGCGGGAATGGCGGGTCGAGCAGGAAGAGACCCTCAGAGACAAAGGAAAAGTGATCAGGGTGCTGGCCGCCCTCCCCAACGAGAACGGCATGTTCAAAAGCGACATGACGGGTTATGCAAAGATAAGCTGCGGCAAGACCACGGTGGGGCAGGCCTTTACCCGGTGGTTTGTACGTTTTCTGCTGGTGGAAGTCTGGTCATGGATCCCCTGATCTTTCCGTCCCCCGCCTTTTATTATTGATGAAATCGTAAAGGTTTGTTTTTACCACCGAGATCACAGGGGAAATATTTTAATTACAATTAGTTGTCTCTGTGGGCTCTGTGCCCTCCGTGGTTAATTTTCAGTTTTACGAGCCCATCATTATTGCGTGATGCCCGTGATCCCATGGGGCTTCTGAAATATTTGCAACAGTGAGGAAATTGATGACAATGACCAATGTCCTATTCGTACCGCTGCTCGTCTTCCTGTTTGTCTTTCCCTGTGCGGCGGAGGAACCTGCCGGCAGTATCCCGCTTGACACCGCCTATGATCTGGCCTTGAAGACGCATCCGCTGATCAAGTCGGCGGAACGGGAGATTGCCAAAAGCAGGCTCCTGCCGCGCAAAGCCGAATCCGAATATTATCCGCGCCTCAACGGCTATGGCAACTATTCCGAAGCGGACCAGGAAATCACTTCCGGCAACACCGTGATAGAGCCGGATGAACAGGCCAAAGCGGATCTTGAACTTATCCAGCCTCTTTTCAAGGCCGCATATTCCCCCATGAAGGAGCAGGCGCTGCGTGAGATTGATAAGAGTACCGAACTCTATGTGTTGACGGTGCAGGATGTTTTTTTCAAGGTTGCCCAATCCTATTATCAAATACTCGAAGCAGAAGAATTGATCGTCAATGCCCAGGAATTTCTGGACCTCGCCGGGGAGGATCTTCGTTTTTCAAAAGTTAAATTTGCGGCAGGTGACGTGACCGAAGATGCCGTAATCCAGTCCGAGCTGAATGTGGTGCAGGCGGAGGGGAGTCTCCTGGAGAGTAAGAATATGCTCCGCATCGCGCGGGATGTCTTTAAAAGTACGGTGGGGATGGTGACCGATGATTTCAAGGTGGTGCAGCCCCTGCCCCTGGTCCTGCCTGAAGGCGATCTGGAAACATTCTATCAGATTGCCCTGGAGAATAGAGCAGACCACAAAGTTGCCCGGCACAATATCGAACAGGCAAAAACCGGGATTGAACTCACCAGGGCAAAGTATTATCCGACCCTGGAGGGTGATATCAATTATTATGTGGTCGATCAACCTTCGTTTGACCAGAATGATGATAATCTCAAAGGGTCGGTGAAACTTGTTATTCCTTTTTATGACGGCGGGTTGCGTCATACCGAAATGAAGGAAAAGGGCGAAACTCTCAACCAGACCAAGCTGGCGCGCACGGATTTGGAAAATTCCATTAAAATCGAGGTTGAGGATAATTTCATCAAAATCGAGACATATAAAACGCTGCTGGAAAATTTGCAAAAACAGATGGAGCTTGCCCAGAAAAACTATGAAATCACCAAAGGAAAGTTTGACTACGGGGCCGCCACAATCCTTGAACTCGATCAAGCCCTCACCACCATGCATAACGTCAAAACGAATCTGATCACCAAGACATATGATTATCAGCTGGCAATTTTGGGTCTGCAAAAAGCCATGGGGCTTTTCATGAAGGAAAAGTGGCTGCATGCCTTGCCTGACATGTCATAGCGCGCCGGGCGGCAGGGAAGGACCCGGGGTGAAGAGTTTACGGTTGCCGGTTTACAGTTGACGGTTGGTGGAGTTCGGAATTTTGCCATTCTTAACCGTAAACGTAAACTGTAAACCGAGTGCTCAATTGGCAGCTTCGATGTGACTTTTTACGAGATCATCAATTTTTGGACTCTGGACTGAGAAAAATGGAAAACGTCATCACCATAGTTTCCGGGCTGCCCCGTTCCGGCACATCACTCATGATGAAAATGCTTGAGGCCGGGGGCATGAGTGTCGTCATGGACGGCGTTCGGGAAGCGGACGTGGATAACCCGAAGGGGTATTATGAGTACGAACCGGCCAAGACCATAAAACAGGATAAGAGCTGGCTTCCCGGGACGAGGGGCAAGGTATTCAAGATGGTGTCCATGCTGCTCGTCGAGCTGCCGCCGGATTTCCGGTATAAGGTCATATTCATGCGGAGAAACATTGATGAAGTTCTTGCTTCGCAACGGAAAATGCTGCAGCGGCTCAATAAGCGGGTAGCCGATGAGGACAAAATGCGGGAGCTTTATGCAAAGCATCTGACGCAGATCGATTCCTGGCTGGCCGGACAGGGGAATGTGGAAAGCATGACCGTGTTGTTTAATAATTTATTTCAAAACCCGCAGACGGAGATAGAGCAGATTACGGAGTTTCTTGGCGGCAGGCTCGATGCCGGCAAGATGCGGGAGGTGATTGATGTGACCCTGTATAGAAACAGAGCGGAGTCACAGAACTCCTGAAGCGGTTGCGCGCCCGAAGAAAGATTCATCAGGCAAATTTCCTGTCTGCAGGGGCTCGGTTTTCGCGGGAAGGGAAGGAAAAGACAGGGAGGGCATGCCCTCCCTTTTATGCAGATTAAATTGCTGGATTATTTTGTAGCATCGTGAACTTTCTCTTTTGCTGCGTCAAAAGCTTTATCAATTTCTTTACCCGCTTTTTCCGCGTCGCCTTCTTTTTCGCAGGCCACTGTGGCCAGTACTAACATTGCCAATGAGATAAACAATACCGCCGTTGATTTCAATTTCATTTGATCATCTCCTTATTTGTTTTTAGCAATAACCCATATGGCATGCACAATCCCGGGAATATAACCGAGTATCGTTAATATAATATTAATCCAGAAATGTTTTCCGATGCCAACCTGGAGGAACACTCCAAAAGGGGGGACTAGAATGGCGCATATAATTTTGATAAGCTCCATAAAATTCTACCTTGTTTTTTGGGTAACCGTCGAACGCCGGCGCGA
>JACQYM010000257.1 GCA_016208225.1 Deltaproteobacteria bacterium
GAGCGCCGCTTCAGTTTTACCCATGCCCATGGGTGCCTCGACCACGTAGACCCCTGGCCCATTCACCACGGCGAGCGTTTTTTCCTGCATTTCATTGGGCGTCCATCTTATTTCGGGATGTGCGGCGTCATGAAATAAATCGTGAAAGGAAAGATCTTTGACTAATTGAGTCTTTTGAAAGTCGAGGTCAGCCAAAGCCTTTTGGGCCAAGCCTGTGAGGTCTTCAATACCAGGACGATCTTCAGGGGAAAAAAATCGTTCGTTGGAACCTATCCAGTCAGCCACAGTCGTCAGCCCGGCCAGCCACCAGAGTGCAGGCGTCTCATCATCCAATTCCAGTCCTGGCTTACAGCCGCCAAAGTATTCCCATATCTGTTCGGCATTCTTCAGGCGCTCTGCATCCCAATCGATTCCGCTGCCGGTCTCAACAATTCCACGTCGCGGCATGTACCCCCGGTCATTGGGAGGATTCAGCCGTCCATGATGGGCGCCAAGAACAGCAGAAAGAAACTTGGCCGTTCTTCCAGCAAATCCCTTCCGAGCAAGAAATTTCTGAACCGCGGCGTGCGAGACCTTTCCATGGTCGGATTCCATTTCATTATCCCAGCAGCCATTTCGGGCAATTTTCAATAAACCGTTTTCTTCAAGCCAGACTTCACATTTCCGTTGGAATCCGGGAGATATTTTCCCGATGTCGTGAAGAGCCACCAAGGAACCAACTTCCATGGCCAGCAGATGAAAACGAGCAAGGATTTCAGGAGACATTTCAGAAAGGCATCGGGCAACGCATCCGACATCCAGCATGTGGTCGTACACGGAAATGCCCGGTTTCCCGTCAATAGTGGTCTTTGCCCAAAAATAAGCCATAGTATTCGCCTCACTCGCCATTGATCGAGATTCGCTAGGGTGATCAGACAAAAGTAATAATACCCTCGATGTGTCCTTCATATTCCCCTAACATTTTTTCTGGCCTCCATCAACCAATCCTCCCATGACTTATTCCATCACTTTGCATCATTCTGACTGGAACCTTTTGCCGCCGGTTCCCCGTAATAACGCTCCCGCGGGCTTGAAACCGCCTTGACGGCGATGTCCTGCACCTTGCCGTATGCCTTGTCGAGCTGGGAGGCAAGCAGGTCGATCTGTTTCTTCTGGTCGGCGGCAACCTGTTCGAGAGCGGCAATCCTGGTGCTGAGCACATTTTTCTCGCCCTCAAAGGTTTTGCGCAGCAGTTCCTCATTTTTCGCGGCCTCGGCGGTCAGCTTCTCGGCTGTATCCTTGACCGCTTTCCTGATGCCGTCCTCCAGTTCCCTGGGGAACTTCTCCACCTGTATATCGAGGGCAACGAGGCGTTTTTCCTGCTGGGCCACCGCCGCCTCGCGCTCCTTCAGGCCGGCCTCCCTGGTCGCCACTTTTTTCTCGAATTCATCCTTCTTCTGGTGCAGTTCCTTTTCCAATTTATTGATTTCATCCTGCAGGGCATTGGTCTTCTGTTCCCGGTCCCGTTTGAGCAGGTAGTCATATTCTTCCTGCTCGCGGCGGCGGGCCTTTTCCTGTTGTTCCCGCTGCTCCGCAGCCCTGGCCTTGGCTCCGGCCTGCTCCTGTTCCCAGGCGGTGCGGCCGCTTTTTATCGCCGTCTCCAGTTCCTCGCGGCGGGCCGCCATTTCCTCTTCAAAGGCGGCCCGTTTCTGTTTCTGCGTCTCGATGAGGGCCGCCAGGGAGTAGGCGGATTTTTCAATCTCAAAAATCTCGGCAAGCTCCTTCTCCTTCGCCGCCACCGCCTCCTTGACCTTGCGGAAACGTTCGGTCTGCTCTTCGATCCTGGCGGCGATATCGCTCAGGGCAGCAGTGATGTCGGTCTTGATCACACTGATGGCCTCGCTCACCCTGACCGCGGCAAGCTCTTCGGCCACCACGGTCACCTCCCTGGCCCGCCGTTCCTCCTTTTCCTTCTCCGGCCGCAGTTCCTCGCCGGCGCGGCCCTCCAGCTTCTCCACCAGTTGGTTATAGGCGTCAAGCAGTTCCTTCTTGGTATTGGTCAGCGTCAGTTTAGTCGTCTCATCCTGTTTTTTGCTCATCATTGTCACCCCTGGTTTTTTGATATTGGTTGCTGTCATGCCGGATTGTCGGGTTGGTTTTGTCGGGTTACGGCGAAACAGCCGCCTCACCCGACGTTCTTGGCTCTGATATCCTGCATACCAGAAATGGTCGGACAAATAGCGTCCTAGGAGATATTTTTTAGAAATAAAGGTAACTATCCGGATCAAGGCGAATAACGGTGGAAATCTTTAATCGCGGGCATGGCCCGCTCCTACGGCGGCTGGATAGTTCCCCAAAAAGGATGCATCAACGTTTCAACGCTTACACGTTTTCACGTTTAAACGTTCACCCTCCCAGCCACTCCAGGTAATCATGCAGGATCTCGGGCGCCAGATTTTTCAGATCGCGGCGGGCCGCCACCATGGCCCGCTGATGGCCGAGGCGTCTTGCCTGTTCCGCCTGCCGCAGCAGTTCATACGCCCGGCCTTCCCGGCTGACCGGTTCCTTTCCCTGCTCCACCAGGGGCAGAAGTCCTTGCAGAAAACCATGGATCGGCGCCAGGGCCGGGCCGTATTCTTCAATAATGGCCACCAGGGTCCGGTTGCCATGGTCTCTACCGCAACTTCATGGGGCGCAAGCAGCAGGGCCTTGGCATAGACGGCGGCGGCGATTTCCGTCCGTCCTTGCATATACAGGGCATCGGCCAGATAGCCTTGCAGCCGGCCGTTTTCCGGCAGACACCCAATCAGCAGACGCAGCCGGGTTTCCGCCGCAGGGTAATCGCCGAGTAGCAGATGCAGGTACCCGCTGCACAAATCGGGCGGGGCATAAAAGGTGGGCCTGTCGTCGAGCAATGCCAGCAGCCGCCTGAGCAGATTTCGTCGCAATGCCTGGTAATTTTCGGAATTTTCAAAAGGAAAACCGGTAATCTTCTCCCACAGGAAGCCGGGAACGAATTCCGGCGCCATCCCCTCCATCTCCCGGAAAACATCCTCCCAGAATTGCAGGTCCCACATGCCGCGCAGGGCTTCAGCATGCCCGGGCAGGTCATTGAGCACCCCGGCGAAGCGACTGCGCGCGTCGCCAAAATCAAGCCGGGCCAAGCTGGCGCAGCCTTTGCCAACGGCGATCAGATCCCACTGAAAAAGAGTAAGCTGCATCTCCGATTCTCCCTTATCCTCTAAACACTCATCCTCGCCCTGGCAGTTTTTCGCGCTGCTGCCCGCAGTTCATCGTTCCAGGGATGGACGGCTATTCCGGCTGGCATAATCAGGGAAACACTACTATTAAACTTTCCGGCGAGCCACTGGAAATTTATATGAAAATCCTTTGCCTGTCTCGTTGTGCGGGCTGGCCCGTAGGAGCGGCCCTTGCCCGCGACCTTCGGCTTTGCGGCTGTCTCTCTCGCGGGCATGGCCCGCTCCTGCCCCGCGAGACTCTCATTGTTTGTTGTTCCCGGAAACAATTTCTTTCGGATGCCGCCATCCGGCCTATTCAAGAATTCCGGCGCAATACGCTTCGCTATTGCGCCCTACAGGGGATAGCCGGATCGCGGCCTTCGGCATTGCGGCTGTCTTTATCGCGGGCAAGGCCCGCTCCTACCCCGGCGAGACTTTCATTGTTTGTTGTCCCCGCTTGTGGTGATGGGGTTAGCGGTATGGTGCGGCTATGAACGAGGGCCAGAGGAAAGAGGAAAAGGAAACGACGTCTCATGCTGCCATGACGCGCCGTGGTGAAACAGGATGGGGTGGATTCCGGGTCGCCTGCCTGGCAATACTCCGCTTTACAGCCAGAATTCCGGGTACTTCCTGGTCTTGGGGATATTGTTGACAATGAGGGCGACAAGCAGCATCACGCCTGCCCCCAGGGCGGTCGGCATCACGACATAGAGATAGCCGAGTTTGTGCACGCTCTCCCCGCCGATCACGGCGATCAGCGCCGTGGCGCCCCCCGGCGGATGCAGGGTGCTGGTGAGATGCATCAGGGCGATCGAGGTGGAAACCGCTATGGCGGCCGCCAGCCAGGGATGGCCGCCGAACCACTGGAAGGCGGTTACGCCGATGAAGGCGGAAAGGATATGGCCGCCGAGCAGGTTGCGCGGCTGGGCCAGGGGGCTGCGAATGGCCCCATAGATGAGCACGGCGGAGGCGCCGAACGAGCCGATGAGCATGAGCAGCCCGTTCTGGTCCACCAGTTTGTAATGGAGCAGCGCGACAGCGGCGATGCCGCAGAAACTGCCGATCCAGGACCAGCACACCTCGGCAAGGCTCACCCGGGGCGGGCTCTGGCCGTTGCCTCTCATTTTTTGCAGGAATGTCATGGCAGTCGGCCTCTAACGGGTTACATGGTAAGATCGAACGAGATCCGCGCGGGTAACGATACCGACAATTCTCCCATCGATATCAACAATCGGCAGGCGATTGATCTGCCGGTCGATGAACAATGCCGAAATCGCTCCGACCGTCATTTCGGCCCCGGCCGTGACCGCCGGCGCGGTCATGATGTCGCGGATAAAATGATTACGCAGATTGGTCACCATGCACCCTTTGTTCGTCAAACAATGGGCGATGATCTGCATGAAGGATACCGATGTGCCGAGCCCCATCCTGGCCAGAAAATCCTTCTCCGACACAACACCGGCAATGCGGCCTGCGGCATCCGCCACCGGGGCTCCGGAGATCCGCTTGTCAGCCATGAAGGCGGCGGCCTGCATCAAATCCATCTCCAGGCCGACGCAGTGCACGGGCCTGGTCATGATGTCCGCGGCCCGCAGGGAATCCCTGATCCGCTGGACGGCATGGCGGTAGGCCACCTGGAAGACCTCCTTGAAGTCACCGGGGCTGATGTCGATATAGCCCTGGATATCCTTCATCGCCGCCAGGATATCCGTCTCGGCGATTTCTATGGCGCCCGGGACTTTGTCTTTTATTTCACTCATTGGCACCGCTCCTTTTGCTGATGGCCGTCGCGAAAAGTTGTAATTTCAGACCGGATGCCGGAGAAACAAACCTCCGGCATGACGAATCAAACAAGACGGACTCGTAAAAAGTCTATTTTCACCACGGAGCTCACAGAGATCACAGAGAAAATATTTTTATTAGTTATCTCTGTGGGCTCTGTGCTCTCTGTGGTTAATTTTCAAACCTGCATGTTCCTGCACCATGGCCGTTTTATTTCCCCGCGGCGTGTGTGGCCCGCATGGTCTTGGCCAGCTCCTTGATTTCGCCGAGGTCCTTGGTCATCTCATTCCAGCCGTACCAGTACGCATAATCCGGGTTGACATGGAAAAAGGCCTGGTAGGCGCGCATGCGGTGTTTCATGTACATCTGCACCAGCACCTGGTCGATGTAGGAGAGGCCGTCCAGGTTCTCGTTCCAGTTGGCGCCGTTGGTGTGCATGAAGGTGAGCAGGAACGGATAGTTGTAGGGATAGCCTTCCGGTTTCTTGATGATGCCGTCCTTATACAGCGCGGCCACCGTCTCGATGCCGTCGGCCATCAGCCGGTCCGATTTCTGCAGGATGGAGTCGCCCATGGCCAGCTGTTCCCGGGCATAATGTTCCGAATGGCAGTCGGAGCAGACGGCGATCATCTTGTTGCGCTCTTTTTCCCATGATTCCTGGTCCAGCCTGGCCATCTTCACCGCCTTGACCGCATCGAGAATGGCGGTGGGTTCGCCCGTCTCGGGATGCAATACGCCAAGGGCCTTGAGGATGGTGACCCGGTCGGCGGCGGCCTGCTTGTCCTCAGGCAGCGGCAGCCTAACGCCGAGAAATCCCCAGGCCGTATGGTTGGCGTGATTGCCGTCCGGCATATGGCAATGCTGACAGGTGGGGGCCGAGGCGCCTTCCGGCAGATTGCCCTCCACCTTGGCAAAAAAGCGTTCGCCGTGCTTGGAGCTCGACCACATCTCCCACTGGGGATGGTCATAGCCCATGTGGCACTGCTGGCAGGCCTGCGGACTCAAGGCCTCCTTTTTGGAGAAGGTGTGGCGGGTATGGCACTCGTCGCAGGAATTGTTCTGGTAGCGGTAGCCCTTGTCGCGCAGCTCTTTTTTCTGTTCCTCGCTCTTGATGCCCATGTTATGGCAGCCGCCGCAGCCGCGGCCGCCCTCGATCAGCTCATCCGGCGCCATGTGGGTGGCGGGGATGGCGTTCAGCGACGTCCAGCCGAAATTGTGTTTGCCCTCGGAAAACTGTTTGAACTGCTGCTCATGGCACTGGGCGCACACCTTTTCATCCGGCAGCTGGGCCAGGGTGTAATCCTCGGCGCTCTTGTGCAGGTCGCCATGGCAGGTGCGGCAGGTCACCTCCCCGGTTTCCGCATGTTTGCTGGCCTGGTAATCCGCCACCTGGCCGGGCGATATTTTTGTGTGGCAGTCGATGCATTCATCAGCAGCGGCCAGCCCCGGCATGGTCAGCAGCGCCAGGGCCAGCCCTGTCAACAGATGTTTTCTC
>JACQYM010000051.1 GCA_016208225.1 Deltaproteobacteria bacterium
ATGTACCCAACCCTGGGTATGCACGATGGCGGAGACACTGGCGCCGGTTGCGCCGATCGGAAATTTGTTACCGCGGCTCTTCAGATCGTCAATCAGGGGCTGAACTTTGGCTTTGGAATCCACCATGAATTCAACGTTGTTCCTGGTTGTCCAGCGTACGAAACCTTCGCAATGCTTGTCAGCGATATCGCAGATCTCGCGGATATGGTCAATACTCATGAGACGGGCAGCACCGCAACGTACGGTCCAGCACTCATCACCGGTCTCGCTCTTGTGCATCAGAACACCGGGCTGGGTGATCTCATGATAAAGCCATTTACCGAAATTCTTTTTGACCACCGGTGGTAGAAAATCCGCATAATGTCGCGGACCCAGATCGGTGATTCTATCTTCCATCGGTTTATCTGGATTGTAACCCATTTTATTCCTCCTTATATTTCAGAAAGCGTAGCGCTTAAGAATTATTCCTGAGTAGCAGTATCACTGTGCGTGACGTTTACGGAACTCTCTGATATCACGATCAAAGCCACCTTCAACCTCATCGGATTCCCAGAAGACATAGGGATTTGAGCGGGGCTCTCTGACATGCTGCGGAATGGGCTCAACTTCCATAACCTTGAGGAAGGTAGGCAGACCTACACGCTGAATGGTCTCACCGACACGCTCACGGTTCTTGCCGACTTCCATCCACCAATCCCAGATCTTCTCGATCTGCTCAACAACCTCTTCATATTCATTCTCGGCATCAACCTTGAGAAAAGGAATAATCATGGTCGCGAACTGGGCGCCATCGAGAATCGGAGCTTTCGCGCCGACGCAGATGGTAGCGCCTTGCTCTTTGCCGGGACGGAGTGCACGGGGCATGACGTTGATGCAGTGCATGCAGCGTGTACATTCCGTATTGTCAATTTTCAGGGTATCGCCTTCCATAGACATGCAGCCGGTGGGGCACAGGTCGATAACCTCTTTCTGGATGTCGAATTTACCCCAGTCGCGGCCGGCATGAGCGCCGCCATTGGCCGGGAATTCGCCTTTGATATAGCCCTTTACTGCGGCCTGATCAATGCGGATATCATCTTTCCAGTTGCCGATAACAGCAAAGTCGGAGCGGGCGATAGCGGCTACGCAGTCATTGGGGCAGCCGGACATCTTGAATTTAAATTTGTAGGGGAAAGCCGGGCGGTGGAGCTCATCCTGATATTTATTGGTCAGGAAATGGCAGAGAGCCTGGGTATCATAGCAGGACCACTCGCAACGAGACTTGCCAAGACAGCAGGACGGGGTACGCAGGTTGGAACCGGAACCGCCCAGATCCTGGCCCAGACTATGGGTCAGGTCGTAGAACAGGGGCTCCAGATTCGGGGTAGTGGTGCCGAGCAGTACCATGTCACCGGTTGAACCGTGCATGTTGGTCATACCGGAACCGTATTTCTGCCACAGATCGCAGATGGCGCGCAGATTCTCGGTGCTGTAATACAATCCTGAAGGCTGATTGACACGGACGGTATGGAAATGGGCCACACCTGGGAACTGTTTGGGAACATCGGAGTAACGGCCGACGATACCACCGCCGTATCCGAATACACCTACGATACCACCATGTTTCCAGTGGGTGATCCTGTCTTTAAACGACAGCTCCAACTGGCCCAGAATGTCCCAGCATTCCGGTTTTGTTGCGGCCTGGCGCTTTAAATCAGTTACAAAGCTTGGCCATGGTCCTTTCTCGAGTTCGTCCAATAAGGGCGTATCATGCTTTGGCATTTTCTCGTTTCCTCCTAAGGATCTGTTATTAAGTATCCTACACCTGCTCACCCTTCAGCTTGTCATTTATGATGCGCACTTCGTTTACGCGCCACCTTCCGCCGCAGAATGAACAAACACGTTACTGAATAGCAATTCAGTTTGGACGAACTTATCCATCTCGCAACTTTTTGTCAACAAAAAATCTTTATCTTTAAATATGAATTTTTTGTCAGGTCGAACGCCGGCAACAAATTCATTTTTTTTACCAAATTTTCCAGGTAGAATGCTTTCATTGCAACGGACGGAATTGTTCTCACTCACCTTTCATTTCAGTGAAATCGCAACGTGTCACGACCAAAGAAAAAACGCCTGTGTGAAGGCCGATTGTGCGGACGCTCTTTCAAGCCGGCGCGCATTCCCATGACCAAGCTGCGCAAGATTCATCTGCTGCGTGACGAACTTGAAACATTAAAGCTGTGCGACATGGAGGAGATGACCCAGGAGGAGGCGGGCCGGAAAATGGGCATTTCCCGCGGTACGGTGCAGCGCATGCTCACCAGGGCCAGGCAAAAGGTGACGGCAGAGCCTGGTCACCGATCTGCGGCAGGAAAACGGGGAGGAAGAGGAGGGAAAAGAAAATGGAAAATATACGCCTGAAATTTGATGGATTAGGAAAACAAAAAATTAGCCAGAGGCCGCAGCAGGGGCGGTTCGCAACCGCCCCTGCAAAAGATTTTCTCTGTGATCTCTGCGCGCTCTGTGGTAATTTTTTCGAAATATCTCAATGATGACAGTCCCCGCCGCCCTTGCAGGCCTGCTGCGGATGCATGACGGTCAGCCTGTTGCCGAGAAATCCTTCCACCACGGTCTGCACATCCTGAAATTCCTGGGGGGAGGCAAAGTAGACATCAATGCCCACCTCATGGAAACCCTGCAGGGGACGCATTCCCATGCCGCCCACCACCAGGGCGTCCACATTGCGCTCCTTCAGCAGCTTTACCGGCACCATACAGCCGCCGGCCCCATGCTCCACATTTGGAAAGGTATCCACGCCCGCCACTTTGCCGTTTTCCACGTCAATAATGGTAAAAAGGTCGCAATGGCCGAAATGGTCGGAACGGGTCGCCGCCATACCGCCAGGATTATTGGTCGGCACGGCAATTTTCAATGATTTCATATCAATCTCCTTTATAGTTATTGGGTTATTGGGTTATTTTGGTTACCTGCATGCCCATCCCGAAGCCGCGCAGAATGGGGACAATCAGTTGATCCCCAATCCGCATTCCGCAATCCGCAATCCGCAATCCGCAATCCGCACTCCCTACACCGCCGCCTCCTGCCGCGGCGGTCCGAAAATTGTATCGGTCAGCCTGACATACCAGGCGGCTGACTGCACCTGCACGATATACGACACACAGATCACCAGGGCGGCATCGGCCCCTGCGGCGCCAAAGGCGTTGATGGCAATGGCCAGGGCGATGGACAGGTTGCGCATCACCGTGCCGTACACCAGGGCAACGGCATCGCCCCGATCGAAAAACATTTTGCCGGCCAGGGTGCTGAGCAGGAAATTCGCTGAATAGATAATCAGTAACGGCACAAAAATTGTCAAAAGAACGGCCGGATCAATGTACAGCTGTTTTGCCTTCAGGGCAATGGCCACAAAAACAATCCCCAGCACGCCGACCGTGGAAAGGGCCGGAAAACGGGGGGCAATATCCTGTTTGAACTTCGGCATGCCATATTTTTTCAGCAGGGATTGCCTGGTCAGATACCCGAGCAGCATGGGAATAAAGACGATGACAATGATCTGCCGGACAATCAGCAGCATATCCACATCAACCCTGGCGCCCAGGAGCAGCCGGACATAAAACGGCGTAGCCAGGGAACCCAGGGTGAGGCCGATGACGGTCATATTGATGGCGGCGGCCAGATTGCCCTTGGCAAAACCGGTCCAGGAAATCGTCATGCCGCTGGTGGGCAGCAGCGCGGCCAGCAGCAGGCCCAGCGCCATGTAGGGCTGATCCGCAAAGAAATAGCGGCCGAGCCCGTAGGCCAGAAAAGGGATGACACAGAAATTGATCACCTGGGTGAGCAGCTGCAGCCTGACATTTTTGATGCCGTCCCGCAGATGTTTGATATTCAAGGTCACCATCATGGGATAGACCATGAGAAAGGTGAAGGGCATGATCAGCGCCTTGAGTCCGCCGAGCAACTGCTGCTCCACTCCCATGCCGACGAAGAAACCGGCAGCCATCATGGCCGGAATGGCCAGAATCAGATTTTTATTGATGTTGAGCAGAAATTTCCACATGAGGGCTTCCTTTTATTGCGGATCTCGGATTGCGGATTGAAGAGACGGATCACCAGCGGCAAATCCCCAATCCGCAATCAATCACCTGGCCTCGTCGATCATGGATCTGATTTTAACGTATGTTTCCGCCAGCGAACCGGGAAAGACATCATCCTCAACCAGGCCGCTGATATCCTCTGCCGAGTAGCTTAAAAAGCGGATCTGGGTTTCGCCGTTCCGGCTGAAGACCATGACAAATTTCGGCATGAGAATGGCCCGCTCGGGATTGGCGCTCAAACTTTTCGCCGCCTTATCCGGCTTGCAGACCTGGATCATGTGCAGATCAAAGTCCACGGCAACCTCGGCCCCATGGGCCTTGAACGCCCGGGCCATATCCATGGTCGCCTCATTATTAATGATAAAACCGTTCTTGTGCAGAACCGCGCCGAGGGACTGGACATAGTCCCGGACGCTCTTATCCGTCTGCGTGGCGTACGCCTGATCTTTTTTCATGGCAGACTCCTTTTTCCCTTTTTTATTCAAAATAACGAGGTATAGTTATGTGCATATGTCCATATATACGGCCATGGCAAAATCTTGTCAAGCATGAATTTAAGTATTTTCTAAAATTCTGTATCTTGCGGATTGACAGGGCTCCTTTTCCGCGATATTTTGCACTGCTTGGTCAGGGGCCGCCGTGAAATAACCATTATGTTCCACTCATTTCGCTCCGGCCCCTTATGCGCTTACACGACATGAAAACGGACCCGTTTTTTGTAATACGTACGTCAAGCACGCTGCCGGGAACAGGCCGGAATCGGAGACAGCTGCTTACCTCTCTGAAATTACGTCACGACACCAGAAGTTTTGAAGTTAAATGATAAAACAACCATACAGCTCATTTGCCAGGGAGAAACGAAATGAAGAAAAAAATCGTCATCATCGGCGGAGTCGCCGCCGGACCGAAGACCGCCTGTCACAGTAAACGGCTGCTGCCCGCAGCGGACATCACCATTCTCGATCAGGACAGCCTGATATCCTATGGCGGCTGCGGCATTCCCTATTATGTGTCCGGCGATGTCAGCGATGAGGACGAGCTGCGTAAAACGAGCTTCCACATGACCCGCGACGAATCGTTCTTTCTGCATGCCAAAGGGGTCAAGGTGCGCACGCGGACCAGGGCCCTGGCCATTGACCGGCAGAAAAAATGCGTGGAAGTTGAAGATCTGGCGAGCGGCGCCCGGGACACGGTGCCGTATGATAAAGTGGTCATGGCCACCGGCAGCCAGCCCTTTGTCCTGCCCATCCCCGGTGCCGACCTTCCGGGGGTCTACACCATCAGCGACCTGCACAAGGCCATTGCCATCAAACAGGAGCTGGCCCGCGGCGCGGTGGGCAAGGCCGTGGTCATCGGCGGCGGCGCCATCGGCCTGGAAATGGCCGAGGCCTTTGCCGACCTGTGGGGCGCGGAAACATCGGTCATTGAATTCATGCCCCAGATTCTGCCGCGCATCATCGATCCCCCTTTTGCCGTGATGCTGCAGAACCATATGCAGAAACACGGCGTGCATTTCTATACCGGTGAAGGGGCCCTGGCCATTGAGGCGGATGCGAGCGGCAGGGCCTGCCGGGTGGTGACCCCGAAAAGAACTCTCGAGGCCGATATCGTGGTGATGGCCGCGGGAGTACGGCCCCGCACCCAACTGGCCAAAGAGGCGGGGCTGCTGGTCTCGCCGCTGGGTATCGTGGTCAACAGCCGGCTGCAGACCTCTGATCCGGACATCTTTGCCGCCGGGGACTGCATTGAAACGACCAATCTCATCACCGGCAGGAAATTCTTCGCGCCCCTGGGCTCCCTGGCCAACCGGCAGGGCCGGGTGATCGGCGACAACCTGGCGGGCATCCACTCCACCTTCCCCGGCGTGGTGGGCAGCTTTATCATGAAGGCTTTCGAGAGCTGCATCGGCACCACCGGCCTCAGCCTGGAAGCGGCCCGGGCCGAGGGGTTTGACGCCGACGCCTCCCTTACCGCCCCGTCCGACCGGGCCCATTTTTTCCCCACCGAGGCCAAAATGCCCATGCAGCTCGTCTTTGACCGCAAAAGCCGGCGGGTGCTCGGCCTCCAGGTCTTCGGCGCCGCCAATGACGCAGCCCTGGCCCGCATCAATGCCGCCGCGGCCCTGATCAGCAAGGGCGGCACCATTGACGATTTCAGCCTGCTGGAAATGGCCTATGCCCCGCCCTTTGCCACGGCCATCGATGCCCTCAACGCCGCTGCCAATGTGGCGGACAACATGGCCTGCGGCCGCCAGCGCAACGTCGCCGTCCAGGATTTCCTGGCCTGGATGGACGCCCCGGCCTCGCAGCCCGACTGGCTGGCCCTGGATGTCCGCCATCCCAAGGAAGTGGAGCCTTTTGCCGAGAAATTCGGCAACCTGTGGCTCGGCATTCCTTATAATGAGGTCCGGGGCCGGTTTCCCGAAATCCCCCGGGACAGAAAGCTCATCATCATCTGCGATGCCGGCACCCGCTCCTATGAAGTCCAGGTCTTCCTGGAAAGCGAAGGGATGCCGGAAACCCTGGTGCTGGGAGGCGGATTCAACGTCATTTCCCGCCTGGGGGTGGAATGGTGGCCGAAAAAATAGCAGACAGGATTGGGGATTGCGGATTACGGATTGCGGAGTTATAACAAAATCAGCAATCCTGACGGACTCGCAATAACGGGAAAATTAACCACAGAGCGCACAGAGCCCGCAGAGATGAACAACTGTATTTAAAATAGTTTCTCTGTGCTCTCTGTGTGCTCCGTGGTGAAAACATCAACCGCCGCCCTCTAAAAAACATCGCCTGCAGGCTGATCTGCTGCCTGCTGTTCTTTGCCCTGCTGCTGCCGGCCCGGCCGGGGAGCGCCTCGGGGCTGCCCGGCCGGCTCAACATCAATACCGCCACCGTCCAGCAGCTGCAGGAGCTGCCCTATATCGGGGAAAGCCGGGCCAGGGCCATTGTCACCTATCGCCAGGGCCATGGCCCCTTTCAGAACCTTGACGAACTGACCAACGTCGCCGATATCGGGGAAAAGTCCCTGGAGGCGATCAGGCCCTATCTCACCCTCGGCCCCGAACCGCCCTCGCAGCACCAACCGAGCAGCGTCACCTTTACCGGGCAGATCACCACCCGGCCCGGCGACATCCAGCTGCTGCCGGACGGCAGGTACTACCCCACCCTCGTTGATTTCATCAAAAAGGCGGAACACTCCATCGACATGGCCATGTTTCTCTTCAAAACCACCACTTCTCCGGGCAACAAACCGGCAATGCTGGTAAAAGAACTGATCGCCGCCCGCAAAAGAGGGGTGCATGTCCGGGTCGTGCTGGAACATTCAGGACGTGACGAATCTCTGAACAAGGAGAACAGACGGGTGGCCGAGAAGCTGCGCAAGGGCAACATCCGCGTCTTCTTTGACACGCCGGCCACCACCACGCACACCAAGGTGGTGGTTATTGACCGGCGCTACACCTTTATCGGCAGCCATAACCTGAGCCATTCAGCCATGGCGTACAACCATGAGGTTTCCCTGCTGGTTGACAGCAGCGCCCTGGCTGCCGAACTGATCGCCTATATGGATACCCTGCATTAGCAGGGATGGCCCAGGCTGACAAACCTGCCAGACAATCGGGAGTACCGATCGCCTGCCGCCTGGCCGCCGGAACCGGAGGCCAGGCTCATGCCGGCAACCTGTAGAGACGACCTTCCCATCCATTTCTGGCCCGGCATACCCTGCCGGCAAAGGAGGTAGCAATGGCTGCCGATACCCCCCTGAAGCAAGCTGCCAAATCCTCCGCCCAACGGGCCGGCGACCATTACAATCTGGGGGTCCTCTATTTTTCCCAGGGAAATTTTGCCGGGGCTGAACTCGCCTATCTGCAGGCTGGGGCCATCACTCCCGAAGATCCCGATATCTTTTTCAACCTTGCCCTTACCATGAAAAAAATGGGGCGCCTGGCAGAGGCAAAAACGCATTATAACAAAGTACTGTCCATCAATGCCGCTGATATGGATACGCACTATAACCTCGGGGTCCTGCTGAAAGAGATGGATGAACCGCAACAGGCGATCACCTCTTTTGAACAAGCCATCGCCCTTGACCCCGACTACCTATCGGCCCATAAATACCTGGCCGGGCTCTACCAGCAGCTGGGTCTGAACAACAAGGCCATTGCCAGCTATCGAAAGATCATGGCGCTGCACCCCCCCGGCGAATCAGCCCGGCATATGATGGAGGCCCTTGAGGGTACGACCGGCGCCACCTGCCCGCTCTCCTATGCCAAAGAACTTTTCGACCAGTTTTCCGACCATTTTGACGACACCATGCTGACGAAACTGGCATACACCATCCCCGCCCAGCTGCGCCTGGTCATGGACCGGCATGGCGCGGACCAATCCTTTGCGCGCGGTCTGGATATGGGCTGCGGCACCGGGCTGTCGGGAGTTGTCTTCAAGGACTGCGTGGAGAGATTCACCGGCATTGACCTGTCGGCAAAGATGCTGGCCAGGGCCAGGGAAAAGGATCTATATGGGACCCTTGACGAAATCGATATCATCTCGTTTCTGCAAAACACCGCGGAAACATTCGACCTCTTCCTTGCCGCCGATGTTTTCATCTATCTGGCTGATCTCAAACCTCTTTTTTACCTGACTCGCAAACGGGCGCGCCGCAACGCCGTTTTTCTGTTCTCCACCGAGATCTGCCGGCAGGATTACCGCCTGCAGCCATGCGGTCGCTATGCCCAGGCAGAAAGCTACATCAGCTCCCTGGCCGCGGACTGCGGCTTCACAATCCGCTGTTGCCAGTCCGCCAATCTGCGCCGGGAAAAAGGAAAGTGGGTCAAGGGCAATCTCTTTCTGCTGACCGTTTGAACTACCTGCTTTTGCGGCGCACCAGCACCTTTTTCGTCTTGCCGCCGCCGACTCTGCGGCGCACCAGTACCTTTTTCGTCCCTGGCGCTGCTGCTTCTTCTCCGGCCTCCTCCCCTGCCGCTCCGGCCAGGGGCTGATAATAGCTGCAGCCGGCCCGCGGACACCGCAGAACCATGCGGCCGGTGACCGTCTTTTTCTCCACCAGAAAAGGAGAACCGCAGCTCGGACACGGCAGGGCATGCGGCAGGGACCAGGCCATGAATTCGCAGCCCGCCCCTGGACAGACGTAAAGCTCCTTGCCGCCGGGGGTCGGCTTGACCACCAGGGATTCTTTATGGCAGAGGGGACAGGGCAGATCCATTTGCTGCTGCCCGGCCTCATATGCTTCGGTGTGCCGACAGGCGGGATAGCCGGAGCAGGACCAGAAGCGGCCGAAACGATCGCTTTTCAGCAGCAGCGGCCGGCCGCAGACCGGGCACTCTTTCAGCGGCTGGTCAGCGGGCAAAGACATTTCCGTCATCGCCGTATCCGCAGGGGAAGCTGCGGCCTCTTCGATCTTTTCCGCCTCCCCTGCTGCCGGCAACTCCTCGGCAACGGCAGCCTGCTCCGCCGGCCGGGCCGGGGCCACGGTTGCCGCCGGCATTTCCTCCGCCGCGGCAATTTGAGCCGCCTGGGGCATCGATTCAACCGCCGGTTCGGCGGCAGCTTCGGCCGCACCCTCCTGAGACGGTAAAGGCTGCGGTTCGGTTTCCTGCGGCGCGGCGCTGGTCTGCCCGTCCGCCGGGAAAGCCGTTGCCGCCGCTTTGTCTTCCTCACCGCCATCGTCCGCCGCCCCAGGCTCCTGCCCCTCGGCTGCCGGCCTCCCTTCATCCGGCGGCGGAACCGGGCTTGCTGCTGGCGGCGGCTTGATTGTCCCCGGATCAGGGCTCTTAATGATATTTTTTGATCTTCTATCCCGAACGGGCACTGCTTTCGGCAGCGGCGCCCTGACCAGCGGCACGCCATGCATGACAAAATTCTGGTCAAACTGCTTCAAGGCCGCATCCAGCGATTTGCGGCCGCTGACCACTTCACTCACCGTCTGGGCAAAATAGGCGGAGAGGATGATGCCTTTCATGGCCGGGAAGGCGCGGTGCAGGGTGGCAATCACCTTGCCGCCGTTTTCCTGCAGATGGAAAAAGCCGCCGATGTCAAGGGCCAGATACCCCTTGTCGAGCATCTCCTGCAGCATGATGATGGTATTGGCCTCCACCGGCACCGCAAAATCAGCCAGCTCCGCAAAAAGGGAGGCAAAGGTATGGTAAGGTGCGGCACCGGCCGGGCCCGGTTCAGCCGTAATCTGCGCCTCGCCTATTTCCACCCCGGCGGTCAGCTGCTGCAGCGGGCACTCCTGCAGCAGATCAGGCACATGGCCGTGCGGGAAGGCCTGCAGAACACCCTTTTCCGCCAAGACGGCACCCTGACCCGCAAACAGGCAGCGACCCGCCGCACAGTGCACCACCAGATTGCGGCCGCTGGCGGCCGGCATCTGGCTGGCCAGCGCGCGGCTGCGGATCAGCTCATAGAGCTGCCTTTCCTCCCCGGACAGCCCCTCCCGCAGCTCCTCGCCGCCGACTCCGGGCAGCAGGGGGAGGATGACATGCCCCTCAGGCTCCCTGGCCAGCAGCTGTCCACGGCCATAGACCGCTTCCACCTCTCTTCTGAGGCGGGTCAGGGTGGTCTGCCATTGGCAAGGCAGAAGGGCAACCGGGGAGGAAATAAGGCCGGTATGTTTGCCGTCGATCGCCAGGCCGCCATAGAGTTTCTGCAGCGCTTTCAATACCGCGGCCGGACCCATGCCCAGCAGGGTGAAGCCGTCATGCAGCAGTTCAGCCAGACGGTACGGCTGCGGGGGGTCGATGGTAAAGTCCGAACAGGTGACGCTTTTCACGACAAAGGGCTGCCCGCTGCAGAGGGACCGGGCCTTTTGCGCCTCGGCTTCACTCCTGAAGAAACCGTCATCCGTTATCTCGTACGCCTCCTGCAGCCCGGCCATGAACGAACCGCCCGGCCCGGCCAGACGCGCCCTGATCTGCCACTTGGCCGGCGCGGCGGCCACCGTGGCTTTTGCCTGCTGCTCAGCAAGGAGAAAAAGCGTCGTCAGGACCGGAAAATGAAGGGGCAGCCCGCCCGGGCCGCTCGTGGCGCCGAGCAGCCGGTTGAGATGCCCCCGCAGACAGCTGTTGAAAAGCGATCGGATATACAGGGCGGCCGCCATCGTGCTCTGCACCGGTTTCTCCGCCTGCAGGGATTCCGCCAGCTCTTCGGCGGCAAAACCCGACACATGAAAACGACGTATCCCCTTCTGGCCTTTTGTCGCGGACAACAGAAAAGAATGGAGCATCCAGCTCCAGAACTCACCGCGCGTGTCACTGTCAAGGGCAACACAGATATCCCGGTGGATATTGGTCAGCAGAGTTCTGGCAAAGTCCCGTTCCGCCTCCGTCGGCATGAAATGAAACCCCGCCTCCCCGGTGGGCAATGCGTCCACATCGGGGTTGTGGTTGACCTTCATCGGTGCTGAATGCAGCAGCAGCGTTTCATACCGGCCGCCGGCCTGGTCGGCCACTGCTTTTGCCTTTGCCTCTGATTCAACGATCACCAAAATTGTCATCTGCCGCGATTCCATCAGGAAAGAGTAATAATAACAATGAGAACGATATTTATTGTATCGGCTCGCGATCAGAAAAGCAAAATATAGATTTTTCCCCTCCCCTCCGATAAGCTGTTATGAGAGTGAGGAGTGCAAAGTGAGGAGTGCAAATCTTTACACAAAATCCACAGCACACTCTACCAGGTGCGGGTTCCGTCACCTCCAGATTCAAAAAGAATAAGGCAGAGAATTACGCCCCTGCCAATCCAATTCGAGACCTGAAAATTTCATGGCATTCATTACCCTCCACGGCATGGATGAGGCCATTGCCAACCTCAATCTCCACCCAGGCACCCTGAAAAGCCTGCTCACCGCCACTATCCGCGCCTCCTTCCCCACCGAAGAAAGGCTGCGGGAAATTGTCGCACTTCCCGCCGAGGATATCATCCGGCAGCTGTGGAATGTTGATCAGCCGGAAGAGATCCGCCAGAAAAAAAAGAACCTGAGCA
>JACQYM010000258.1:0-4504 GCA_016208225.1 Deltaproteobacteria bacterium
CCGAACCCGCCCCGACGGAACCAGGCCCGACATTTGCCGCGCATGGGCAAATGTGGGAATGGAACAACGCATGCCGGCACAGCCTCACGGCTCATAAAGCCTGGCCATTTCTGCCGTATAGGCCCCGCCCGGCGCGGCATAGATAAAAAACGGCGGCAGGAGAGACATCTCCTCGCCGCCGTTTTTCATGGCCTCCACCAGCACCAGTTTGCCCTCACTGCCGGGGCAGCTGTAGACTATCTGCATTCTTTTGGGTTCAAGACGGGCGTTTTTCAGGGCGGCGAGCAGCACGGCGGTCCGGCTCGCCGGATAGATCAACGCGGCCCGGCCGCGGTTTTTCAGGGCGTAGGAGATGGCCCGCACCACATCGCCCAGCTCCGCCTGGATCTCATGGCGGCAGACCGCCTGTTCCCCGGCAGGGTTCCGGCGGCCGGCGGCAACTTTGCCGTAGGGCGGGTTGCACACCACCCAGTCAAAGGTTTCCGGCGGAAAAAGGGTGTTGACGGCGCGCAGGTCGCCCTGCCGCAGGCTGATTCTCTCCTGCAGATGATTGGCTTCGATATTGCGGGCAATGAGTGCGGCAAGGGCAGGCTGCAGTTCCAGGGCCGTGACCCGGATGGCGGGATGGCGGTAGCAGAGGATAAGAGAGATCACCCCGCAGCCCGCGCCCAGATCAAGGAGGCGGGCGCCGGGCCGGGGCGAGATGAAATGGGCGAGCAGCACGGGGTCCACGGAAAAGCGATAGCCGTCCGCGTGCTGCATACAGTGGAGACGCCCGGAAAAAAGTGTGTCCTCGGTTATGGCATTTGGCATGTCACACCGCGGGCCGATTGCAACCTATTGCACGGCCTCGTCCGCCACAATTTTGTTGATCAGCAGGCCGGTCAGGATCTTCGGATAAAAATAGGTCGATTTGTGGGGCATGATCAGGTTTTCATCGGCGATTTTCTTTACCTGGGCCACCGGCGTATGGTTCATCAGAAAAAGAATGGCGCTGCGGTCGCCGTTCTGCGCCGCGAACTTCACCGCGTTGTCCAGGGCATCATCCGGATCGCTGTAGTAGGCGATGAGCCCCTCCTGGTCGCAGCGCTCGTGGGAGATCCCCAGCAGGCGCTCGACGATAAGATCGGACAGCACCACCACATCAAGCTCCTGCAGGGCCGCGGGCAGTTCATGGCCGATCGCCCGCTCCATGACGCCGGGTTTCAGGGTCATGAGAAAGCAGCGGTCCGCCTTGGGCTCGTACATGCCGAACACGGTCTGATGTTCCCGTCTCTCATCCATCCGGTCCAGGGCCTGCTCGATCAGGGTCTCGCGGCTGCCGCCGCCAATCTCCTCCAGCACGAAGTACTCCCCCATCCTGGCCGCCAGCTCGTCGGCGCTGGTCTGCTGCGGGTAATAAACGAGCCGGTGGGTGGGCAGCACGGAAAGGCCCGGATCCTCCATGGGGCAGAGATACATCATGATATGGTTGTAGGGACTGTTCTCCGCCACCCTGCCCTGCCTTTTCGCCATCAGCTCCCGCAGCTGCAAAGCGGTGGTATAGCGGTGATGGCCGTCGGCGATGTAGAGCGGCTTGTCGCGGAAGGCGGCGGCCACCCCGGCCAGGGTCTCCGGGTCGGTCACGGCCCACAGGGTATGCAGGCAGCCGTCCTGGTCCTCCACCTGGTAGAGCGGCTCCGGCGGGCAGGCTTCCTCCAGGGCGGCCATGACCTCGCCCTGGTTGTCCGAATAGAGGGAAAACACCTGGCTGAACTGGGCCTGGCAGGTGTCAATGAGCCGCAGCCGGTCGTCGGTGACGCTGCGGAAGGTTTTTTCATGGGGTTTGACAATGCCTTCGTCAAATTCGGCCAGCCCGACCAGCGACACCAGTCCCTTGCGGATGAAGGTGCGGCCGTTGGGCAGATTGTAGCGGATATGGTAGAGATAGATGGCCGGCGCACTGTCGCGGATGAGAATCTGCTCCTCCTGCCAGCGGACAAAGAGCTGCCTGGCCCCCTCGTACCTGTCGGCCGCGGGAGTAACGCCGGCCTGCTTGGTGAGATCGAGCTGAATCATATTAAAGGGGTTCTTGGACAACAGGACAGCCTGCGCCTTTTCGTCAATGATATCATAGGGAGGGGTGACCACATCTTCCATGCGGTCAATCTTTTCCGGGTTATAACGCAGGCCCCGGAAGGGCACAATCTTTGCCATGGAACAAATTCTCCTGAGTATTTTTAACCTTTGCGTATCGCGGATTTTACGTTTAAACTGCAATAGCATATTTTCATATGAAAGTCTACCTCGCTCTGACCGACCCGAAACGACTTTCACCTCCTTCGGCATCCCCTACCCGACAAGAGAACAGAACCAGAAACAGCAGGAGAAACCAGCATGTTTGACGTTTTCATAAAAACCAACTTTTCCGCCGGCCACCATCTGCGCAACTATCCGGGCAACTGCGAAAAGCCCCACGGCCACAACTGGAATGTGCAGGTCACCGTGCGGGCCGCCGAGCTGGACGAACTCGGCATGGGCATTGACTTCCGCACTGTGAAGAACGCCGTCAAGAAAGTCATGGACGACCTCGACCATCGCGATCTGAACGAACATCCCGCCTTCCGGGACAAGAACCCCTCATCGGAAAACATCGCCGTTTTCATCTATGACGCCCAGGCCCGGGACCTTTCTTCCGAACGATACCATCTGCACGCCATCATGGTGGGCGAGACGGACAGCACCGGGGTGATCTACCGTGGCAAATCCCGGTCCTGATATCACTGCCGCGCCCCTGCAGGTTTCCGAACTCTTCTACTCCATTCAGGGCGAGTCCACCTATGCGGGCTACCCCTGCGTTTTTATCCGCCTGGCGGGCTGCAACCTGCGCTGCTCCTATTGCGACGCGCGCTACACCTACGAGGAAGAGCCGCGCCTCATGACGGTGGAAGAGCTGCTCGCCTTCACCCGCCGGTATCCGGCCGCCCTGGTGCAGGTCACCGGCGGCGAGCCCCTGGTGCAGGAGCAGGTCTACCTGCTGCTGGAAGAGCTCATGTGGGAGGAAAGGCTCGTGCTGCTGGAAACAAACGGCAGCATCGGTCTGGGCCGGGTGCCGACCGCCGTGGTGAAGATCATGGACCTCAAGTGCCCGGACAGCAACATGTCCGACCGGATGAACCTGGAGAATCTCAAGCTGCTCACCCCGGCCGATGAACTGAAATGCGTCATCAGCTCCCGAAGCGACTATGAGTGGGCGGTCAGCCTGCTGCGCACCCACATTCCGGCCATGGAGAAACCGACGGAGATCAAAAGGCGGGTGAAGATCCTCTTCTCGCCGGTGACGGAACGGCTCAGTCCCGAACTGCTGGCGCAATGGCTTCTTGATGACGGGCTGCAGGTGCGGCTGCAGATCCAACTGCACCGCATCCTCTGGCCGCGCAAGACCAGGGCCTTCTGACGCCCATTCGGCAGAGGCAGACGATCACCGGGCGCAAAACCTGCCGGTTCGTCCGACACCTGTCCATTTTCATGCCATTTGTCTTGTCCCATGGGACGATTTGTCCTTTGCCGCGGGACTTTTTTCATTCCCCCGCCCAACCTCTTTTTAGTAACTTCCTGAAATAAATCGCAATTATTTTTTACCACATCGTGGCATAACGCTTGCTTTTACACAACGCGTCGGATAGGCAGAAAGTGCCCTTTTGCCGGTCATGGTACTGACCGGCAAAAGGGCACCCTGTTTTGTACCCCGAATTTTAGATCTCTTGCCCTCGGGAGATTTGAAGATACTGAAACATGCAGCAGCAAGCCCCGTCATTCCCGCATGCAGTTAGCGGGAATCCATGTATTTTCAATGTACCGGCCTTCGCGCCCATGCCAATCTCCCGAAAACCAACGTTACGGCTTTTTTTTCGTTTCGAGGGCAGGATGTCCGGCTTTATCAGCACAAAGGAGAGAGAATCACGGCACAGCTCCACGAGTCAATCAGAGTCAATCAATTGAAAATGGAGAAGAGTATGAAATTGAAAAAAGTCTTTCCGCTCCTGGCGATTTCCATGCTGGTTGCTTCGCCGGTTGCGGCTATGCAGGTCAAAGTCACCATTGAAAACCTGGCGCCGGCCAACGGTAATTACTTTACCCCGGTCTGGATCGGTTTTCATGATGGTTCCTTTGACACCTACGACGCAGGAGGATTTGCCTCGCCCGCGGTACAGAGACTGGCCGAAGACGGCAATGCCGCGCTGCTGGACACCGTCTTCCAGGTGAGCACGACAAACGGCGTCTCAAGTGTCGTTACCGCGCCCAACATCCGCTTTGCCCCCGGTGACGCGGGCATCAGCGAAATCCTTGATCTGGACCCGGCCGACAACCAGTATTTCAGCTATATGTCCATGATCATTCCGAGCAATGATGCCTTTATCGGCAATGGCAATCCCACTGCTTTTCAGATTTTCAACAACAGCGGCGCGTTTCAGGGGCTGGACCTGTTTGTCCTGGGCAACAGCGTCATGGATGCCGGCACCGA
>JACQYM010000258.1:4560-6457 GCA_016208225.1 Deltaproteobacteria bacterium
TAAACGATGAGATCCCCGCCAACACAGCGTTTCTGGGGCAGACTGTCCCGGATACGGGAGTGGCGGAAAGGGGTCGGATTCAGCGCCATGCCGGCTTCAAGGCGAAAGGCGAAGGCGGCATTCTCGACGACCAGATGTTTACCAATGCCGACTTTGCCAGGATCGGCTATCCGGTGGCCCAGATCAGAATCGAAAACGCGGGAGAGGAAATTGAGCCTCTCTCAGCCCCGGTTCCTGGCGCCATATGGATGCTGGGATCGGCATTGTTCGGTCTTGGCGGTTTGAAGAGAAAAAGAAAATAACCCGAACATCAAGTTGGTTCTGGAGACTGTGCGGCCGGGATTTTCATCCCGGCCTTTCTTTCCCTCCGGAAGGAGGCGGCGGAACTATGTCCGAGTGCGCAACAGAGCTCAAGGCCCTTGAAAAGGCGGCGAAATATATCTGCACGATGAAGTGCGGACTATGCCCGATGGTGGTGGAGAATATTCCCTGCCCGCAGCAATGCGACCTGGAAACAGTGCCGTGGCGATGCTGGTTTGCCTATTTCCGGTCCCAGTCGCAGCAGGAACCCGAACACTGAGTTATGATGCGGGCGGGCGCGTGGTTCGGCGCCTTTCCACTCGCGTGTTCTCACCCCTGCTGATCCGGCAGCTTGAAGCCGATGTACGTGACGTTGCTGATGCCCATCACCGCCAGCAGGGCGCTGTCAACCGTGGGCATGCCCAGAGTATCATAGACCCGACCCAGAAAAATGATGATCAGCACGATGGTCCAGACAGAGATCTGGAACCGGTGAAAGCTGACGCCGTCGTCATCACTCAGGATGTCCTTGAGGAAACCTTGCGAAACCCCCGATTTTTCGGCTGTATCAATTTCACCGATCTTTTTCCTGGCCTGGGCGATCTCCTTCTGATTGGCTGCCAGGGCCGCCTGTTTGGCCGCCAGCAACGCCCGCTGCTCCTCTGCTTTCAGCACGCCGGGCGCGGCAGCAACGGCTGCTTCCAGGGCGCTGATTTCGCTGATTAACTTCTCGGCCTCAACCTCGCTTCTTTTCTTCTTTTCATCAAACAGCCGGCGCTGATTCTGCTGCTCGCTGCGCTTGCTGGAATCCACCACGGCCGCGCCCACCCCGGTCACGGCGCTGATGCCCATCAGGCCGATCACCCCCGGCGTCAGACTGGAGAAATCGCTGGTCACCATCCAGATAAAAACATAGCCGATGATAATGGTAAAAAACCAGAAGGCCATCTGGGTGCGGGCCAGACTGTATGTCTTGCGGTATGGCTTGCCGTAACTGTCCACCCCCTCGGGCTGCGGCCCGGTATCGCGGATGATATCGCTCCGCCAGGCGAGCACGAAAAAGAGAACAATGGTCACCAGACAGATACTGCCGAAGACGCGGAACCCCTTTGGGTTAATCCGGATAAATCTCAGTTTCGCTTCGCTCGGCAACTGCACCCCGTTTTCAAATCCCAGGGAAACAGGGACGTAAGAGAAAAAGAAATTCCCCCTTTTTCTGCTGAGAACGGCGGTCCACGCCTCCTTGTTCTCGTCATTGCGCTGCAGATCATAGAGCAGTGTGTCCCCCTCCATCAGCGCCGGCGTCAGCCCCCGGAAGGCCATGCCGTCAATATAGAGGACGAGCCTGGAAAAATCATTGCCCTCCTGACCGAGCCATTCCTGCAGATTCGTCACCTTGAGCATGAGCGGATGCCGCAGCGCCAGCTCCTCGGTGACCTTCTGCACCTTCATGGTTTTCATCTCCGCGCCGCCGGCCGGGGCCGCGACCACGGCCAGCAGCCAGACCGCCGGCAATATACAGCGGAATAAGAATTTCCTGTACCCTGCGATGTTGGTTCCCATCTCACCACCTCCACTCTTCATTTTCAAGGGGTCA
>JACQYM010000291.1:0-3542 GCA_016208225.1 Deltaproteobacteria bacterium
CCTTTACCACCTTGCCAGCCAATTCACGTGCCCGTAGCTCAGCTGGATAGAGCACCGGCCTTCTAAGCCGTAGGTCACAGGTTCGAATCCTGTCGGGCGCACCATATTTTCGTGAAAAGGGTTTTCGGGTAATTCCGGAAGCCCTTTTTTTGTCTCATCGACATTCTCTCCAGACCCTGTCCGACTTTTTATTTTTTGATCAGCGCATGGCGTCAAGAGAAGCGTTCCTTCAGAATAGCGGCGGCTTCAATCGTCTTGAATTAAAACAGATTCGTATTATTATTCAACAGTACCAAGAATCCTTGATGGAGGCATGGAATGAATATTTTGGCCGTTGAAATCGAAATACCTTATGCCGTAGATGTCCACTCAACTGAAGATACTCTGACCATTGACTTTAGTGACGGGCGCACAATTTCGGTTCCATTCGGTTGGACCAGGAGGTGTGAGATGGGGAATTTACCGGCAAAAGGAGTGGCGGAAATTCGCCTGCCGTTGAAAGGAATAAGGGTCACTCTGGGGTCGGCAGGCCTGCTCGTCGGGCTTTGCCTGGCAATCATTGCCGTGGAGGCGGGCCGGGCGGACATACCTGCCATTGCAGGGAGCCTGTTTCTGCTGCTCGCGGGCGGCTGCGCGGCTTTTCTGGAAAAGAGGGTGCGCATCGAACCGGAACGGCGCCTGGCCTGCGTGGAATGGCTTTTGGCCGGGCTGGTCATCAACCGGAAGGCCTGCGATACCGGCCGGATTGACCGGGTGGTGGTGCCGGTGCAGCAGGAGGCCTTCGTCCCGGAGCCGGGGACCGTCTGGGTGGCGGACCGCAGTTTTCCGGTGCTGCTCTGCCACGGCAGCGAGACCATTTTCCTGGCCTTCGGCTGGGATTATGGCACGAAGGGCGGCGACAGCCGCTTTGGTATCAGTCTGCCGTCGCCCGCCTTTTTTCCGACTTTTGCCAAGCATGCGGCAGCGGTGCTGGCCCGGGCCCTGGCGGTGCCTCTGCACTATGAACCGGAGAAGCTGATCTATGCCCCGGACCAGATTCCGGCCCAGTGGCTGGACCCGGCCGGCGTGCGGGCCCGCATGGCCTGGCGGCGCTATGTTGATCGGTGAGCAAGGGCAAGGAGATGAACAAAAAATCCATTTTCATCACGGGGGAGCACAGCGGACACAGAGAAAATGTTTTTAATTACAGTTAGTTCACTCTGTGGGCTCTGTGCTCTTTGTGGTTCATTTCCGGTTTTGACCAGGCCGTCAAAGATCAGATGCCGGACCACTCTTCGCCGCTGCCGCCCAGCAGTTCCTTGATGGCAGGGGGCAGGGGCGAGGAAAAGACAAGTTCGCGGTTGTCGGCCGGATGGCGGAGGTGCAGGGTTGCCGCATGCAGGGCCTGGCGCTTGATCCGCAGTCGCTGCCAGTCGTCTGCAGTCAGCAGTCCCTCCCGGAAACGGAGAAACAATTGGTCATCGACCCCGTAGAGTTTGTCGCCCACCAGCGGAAAACCGAGGCTGCAGAGGGTGGCCCGGATCTGGTGGCAGCGGCCGGTGACCGGCATGGCCTCCAGCAGACTGAGGCCGTGATGGATGTGCAGCCGCTGGAAACTGGTGCGGCATTCGATGGCACCGGCCGGGGCCGTTTCTGTTGCCGCTTCGGGATAAAAACAGACCTTTTTGCGGATGCTGCCGGCCGGATCAACGGCAAGCCAGCCCACGGCCTCTAACGCCTCAGCCGGAAACTCCCCTTCCACCAGCACCAGATAGCTTTTCCGCACCAGGCGGCGGGCAAACTGCTGATAGCAGTGGCGGGCCGCTTTTTTGTGCTTGGCCACCAGCACCAGGCCGGAGGTTTCCCGGTCCAGACGGTTGATCAGGGAAAAACCGATAAGCCCGTGCCGCTCCTGCAGCAGGGCCCAGAGGGTGTGCCGGAAATATCGCCCGGCCGGATGGCAGGGCAGTCCTGCCGGTTTATCCACCACCAGCAGATCGGCATCTTCATACAGGACGGTAAAACGCAACTCCGCCGGCGGTTCGACAAGTTCAGGCAGCAGATAGACGAGCCGGTCACCATTGGCAAGCAGGGTCTGCGGTGTGGCTACGGCATCGTTTACCAGAAAACGGCCGGAGCTAAGCTCCTGCTGCCACTCGTCCCTGCTGCGATAGGTGAAGCGGCCGCTGACAAAGTCCAGCACCCGGCAGCCGGCCGCCGCCGGCGTGATGCGCACACTGGTTTTCCTCTGCATCAGATGATGTGGCGGGACAGGGCTGAGGGGCGCGGTCACGGGCGAATGGCCCGCACCGAGCCTTTCGTGCCGGGGTAGTATTGCCGGGCCGGATCGCATTGGTCGCCGATTTCCCATGCCCCCACCGTTCCCTCGCCGTCTTTTTCGCCAGACCAGTATTTCCCGCTCCGGTCCAGGTTGCAATCCCCGTTCAGATGCAGATCAAAGAGGTAGTTGAGATCATACAGTTCAAAAACCGTGGGCAGCCGCCAGTCCTTGTATTCGCCCTGGTTCAGCCGGGCGATATGGGCCTGGGCCTCCTCCAGGCTGCTGACCATGCCGCTTTTTTCGATCTGCCACATCTGGCCGCTGACCGTGTCCTGGCAGGTACCGTTGCCCAGATTGACGAAACGGGCGCTGCCCTTGCCCGGGCCGGCGCAGCCCTGCAGTATGAGAACGATCGCAACCGCGCCGATTGCCGTCATAAGTTTCTGCATGATCAGACCTCCTTGAACATGGGGAAGCGTTTTTCCCGCCGCGCCCGCCGCGTCCCTTTTCAGAAATAACCCTGCATGGTCAGATTGCCGAACCATACCGGCCACGAAGAGATCAGGGCAAATCCGATGATGCCCGCCATGGAGAGCGCCACCCACTTTCTTTCCGACCGCCGGATCTCGGCGGCGAGAGTGGCGAATTTTTTGGCGGGCTGCATGATGCCCGGAAAGAGTCCGAACGCAACCCCGGTAAACAGGGTGATATACATGGGATAGCCGATGAAATGATATTCCTTCTGCAGAATATCGAACGGGCAGTGATGGGTCGGCAGCTCATAAATATACAGAGAAATATAGGAGATAATGGCGGCCAGGGCCACCAGAAAAAAAACAAGGGACAACACGGCGAACAGATAGCGGGCCATGGCCGCCCCGGTGCGCAGGCAGAGGATGCCCGCCCCGGTGTGCAGCAGCAGAACCAGGTAAAAGAGCCACATCATCGGTTTGACCGGCAGGCCGGCCACTTCGCCGGCCACGGCGGAACCCTGGTCGGTGAACAGGGAGCCGCAGCACGAGGTGATGATCTCCGGCTGCAGCCCGAGAAAATAGCGGCCCTGGGCATAGAGATCAAAGGCGACCACCGGCACGATCAGCAGCAGGAAGATGTATTTCCCCTTGACCAGGGGATAGTCCTCCCCCCGCTGGTCAATGAAGTTGACCGCCATCCAGACGGCGGCCAGAAAAAAACTGAGAATTTTGCTGCCCAGCACCTGCCAGCCGACCGGGTTGGCATTCAGCGAGCCCACCGCGCACATGGCGCCGATAAACAGACCATG
>JACQYM010000291.1:3597-5054 GCA_016208225.1 Deltaproteobacteria bacterium
AACAGACCATGGATCTCATCGACCGTATACAGATAGAGAAAGCCGGACAGCATGACAAAACCGAAGGCATAAAAGACCAGGGTGGAGACGAGATAGGACTGTCGTTCCAGGGTGAGCTGTCCTGCGGAACTGCTGGCATAATCCCAGCCCTGCACGATCCGGATGCCCAGGGCCGCGGCATGGAGCAGCATGAGCAGGATAATGATCGAGGCGAGCAGCAGGGCCAGTATGCCGGGATGGAGGATCATGGTTGTCGGGCGGCCACGTTTTCAATGCGGCCGTTGCGCATGGAGATGGTGCGGTCAACGGCGCCGTGGTCAAAAATCAGCGGATCATGGGTGGCGATGATGATCGTCCTGCCGTCGCGCCGCAGGTCGTCCAGCATGGCCAGCAGCTCCGCCGCCAGTTCCAGATCCAGATGGGCGGTCGGTTCATCGGCGATGATGATTTCCGGGTCATTGATCAGGGCCCGGGCAATGGCCACCCGCTGCTGCTCGCCGCCGGAGAGTTTCCTGACCTTGAGATTTTTTTTGGCAGCGATGCCGAACCGGGCCAGCATCGCCTCCACCCGCCGCCTGATTTCAGCAAAGCCGGTATCCGCCGGATAGCAGGGCAGGGCCACATTTTCCTGCACGCTGATATCGCGGATCAGGTTGAACTGCTGAAAGATGAAGCCGAAGGTCTGCCGGCGGATCTGGGTCAGGAAACGTTCGGGCAGCTTCGCCACATCCCTGCCCTTGACCACCACCCGGCCGGCGGTGGGCCGGCACATGCAGCCGATGATGCTGAGCAGGGTGGTCTTGCCGGAACCGCTCGGTCCCTTGAGCACCGTCATCTCGCCCCGGTTGATGGCAAGCGACGCCTGTTCCAGGGCCTTCATCTCATCCGGCTGGCCGGGATTGTAGATCTTGGTGACCTCTGCGGTCCATATCAGCTTTTCCGCCATGGGCTCAGCTCCTCATCACGCTCTCGGGATCGGTGACGGCACTCTTCCAGGAAGGGATCACGGTGCTGGCCACATAGGGAATCACGGTCAGGAAACCGATGGTAAAGACCTGATAGAGATCAACGGCAGGCAGGAGCCTGAAATGGGGAAAGAGCACGGACCAGCCCTTGAGCACCGGGGAGAGGATGGTGGCGCCGAAATAAAAGACATGCACATAGGCGCCGAGCAGGCCGAGCAGAAATGCCGTGAGCGAGATGACCAGCCCCTCCCAGAACTTCAGCTCCAGGACATCGGACGTATCCCAGCCGATGGCCTTCAGGATGCCTATTTCGCGTTTTTCTTCGCCGCTGATGCCGGCGGCCTTGTCCCAGGCGAGGATGCAGAAGGCGATAAGCGCCCCGGAAAAAATGGTGAGCATCATGCCGCTGCGCCAGTTGAATACCGCGTCATAGGTGCGGATGATCTCCTGTCTGGTGATGGGCCGGGTATCGGGCAGGGAGCGTTTGATGTT
>JACQYM010000292.1 GCA_016208225.1 Deltaproteobacteria bacterium
GCGGGTCATGTGAATTGTGGATTGCGGAATGCGGATTGCGGATTGACACCAACACCCGTGAGGGGATTGAGGGAATTTCGGATTTCGGAATGCGGATTGAACATCAACACCGGTGAGAGATTTCGGATTTCGGCGAGATGTGTAGGGGCGGGTTCCAAACCCGCCCTTAAAAAATAGATGCGTAGGGGCGGGTTCCAAACCCGCCCATCGAGCCGATGCGGAGAAAACAAAAGGCACCGTAGGCTGGGTTAGCGAAGCGTAACCCAACGTTTCCGGGGACAATGGATGTCGGGTTACGGCCAAAAAACGGCCTAACCCGACCTACAGATTTATAAATAGCATGTAGGGGCGGGTTTTATGCCCGCCCTTCTAAACATACAACGGGCAAACCCGTAGGGCGGTTCGCGAACCGCCCCTACCCCGACAACCATTGCAACACATTCATATAAAAATGTCCGAACAACATCAATCAACCAAAGAAAAAGAAATTATCTATCTGCAGCCGGCCTACCCATGTGACGACAAAGACGATGAAATCGATCTCCTCGATCTCTGGAATGTGCTCTGGCAGGGGAAATGGCTGATTGCCCTTGTTGTATCTGTCTCCGTGCTGGTTGCCGGTTACATGGCTTTTTTTTATCTGCCGGTCACCTACAAGTCCGAAGCCGTTGCTCCTCGAAACCAAACAGGACAATTCAGCCCTTGGCGGCCTTTCCGGGCTGATCGGCACTCTGCCGATTCCCGTGACGCTTTCCGGCAGCAACCAGACCAGCATTTTGTCTTTTCTGGAAAGTAGGACCCTGAAAGAGCGGCTGATCACCAAGTATGATCTGTTGCCGATCCTCTATAAGGACATCTGGGACCCAAACAGCAAAAAATGGCTGGTCGAAAAACCCGAACAGACCCCTTCGCTGGTGAAGGCCCTGCAGGGCAAAAAGCTGGACGAAATATTTGTGGTGAGCAGTGATAAAACCACAGGTTTAACCACTGTCAGTTGGGTAGATGAATCTCCGTCATTCTGTAAGGAGATGCTGGACCGGATTATTGAAGAACTCAATTTTTTCCTGGACAATGAATATATCTCCAGCGCCAGAAAGGAACGGGAATTCATTGTCCAGCAACTGGCCTTAGCCACCAAGGATCTGGAATACTGGGAACGCCAGGTGCCGACCGAGCAGGTCACCCTGGCCCGGATCACCCGCGAGCATCTGGCAGCCCAGACCGTGTATACCGAGCTTCGTAAGCAATTGGAACTGGCAAAAATCTCCGAAGCCAAGGAAAACATCAGTTTCAAGGTGCTGGATGCCCCGTTTGTGCCGGAGAATCCCTTTAAGCCAAAAAAAATACTCATCGTGGCTCTTGCCGCTGTCGGCTCGTTTTTCTTTGCCGTTTTTCTGGTGTTCTTTCTGCAATTTGTCAAAAATTTAAAGGCCAGGGGGAACGAAAAGACGGCAGGCAGTGGGCAATAATCCTGTTTATTCGAACATGCAGCCAAAACGTCATTCCGGACAAGCGAAGGGCAATCCGGAATCCATCAGCCAAGGCATCATTCCGGGCAAGCAAAGGGCGACCCGGAATCCATCAGCCAAAGCGTTCATTCTTTCGCATAATTTAACATCCCGGCAACGCAACCGCCCTGCCCCTCGTTCCCTGATATACTTTTTCTTTGCCCTGCTGTTTTTGCTGCCGGGGGCCGCCGGGGCGGAAACCGCGGCCCAGCCTCTTCCTTCCCTCCAGTCCTTTACCGGCATATGGGACATGCCCACCGCCCGCGTGCTTCCCGACTGGAACATGCGGATCAAGTACGGAAAAGCTGAACCTTATCGCTACTATGGCGTGGCTCTTGGTGTTTTTGATCGCCTTGAATTTCATGGGCAATTTACAGAAGTGTCCTCCATTCAAGCTCCTCTCGGGCCGGCCTATGGAAATTACAAGGATCGCAATGCGGGTGTTCGGCTGGTAGTGGCAAAAGAACAGGACGTTCTGCCCCAGATTGCCCTGGGAGTGTATGACCCCATCGGCACCGGTCTTTTCCCGTACCGCTATCTCGTTGCTTCGAAAATGTTCGGGCCGGTGGATGTCACTTTCGGGCTTGGCCAGGGCATCCTGGGCGGGGAATCCTATGTGGATATCGGCAATGAAAATGCCAACAGTGATACGGAAGAGTTCGACACCACGTTTCTCTTTTCCGACCCCTTTCGGCCGACCCGTCCTTTCGGCGGCATCGAGTATCATTACTCTCCGAAGCTGACTTTTTCCGCTGAATATTCGTCCCTGCAATACGATGAACTTTTCGGCGCCCCGGACAAGGAGAAAATTCCGGTCAATGTCGGGTTCAAGTACCGGCCGTTTGAGAACCTGGTGCTGCAGGGCGGGTACATGCGCGGCCAGGAACTGGCCCTGGGTATTTCCCTGGAAATGCCCCTCAACGCGGAGGGTATGTTGCCGTGGAAAAAGGAAAAACCGTATAAGGCTGACGAGGCCAGGCGCTGGAAGGCATATGCCGCTGATAACGAAAAGCTTTCCGGCCTGCTGGTCGCTGAGCTGGAGAGGTCCGGATACGGCGGGGTGGCGGTGGCCGCCAATGACAAGGCCCTGTGGATCGAGGCGCGCAATACCAGATATCTTTCCGATGCCAAAGCCATCGGCGGCATTGCCACCATTGCGGATGAACTCAGCCCGGAACGGATTGATACCTTTTACATCAACCTGACCCAGCAGGGGCAGGTGCAGCAGAGTCTGAAGGCCAACCGCCACGATCTGCGCGCCTTTCAGGAGAGCATCATGGACAGGGAAGGGCTGCTGACCTTTGCCGATCTGCAGATGTATGACAGCTCCCATGCCGGGGAATTCTTTCAGGAGCCGGAGGCGGCAACCGTGCAGCGCGGGGAGTACAGCAAATTTGATTTTGAAGTCAATCCCCGCGTGAAGACCTTCCTCAACAATAAAAGCGGTTTTTTCAAGCATAAGGTGCTGGTGCAGCCCAGGCTGAATATATATCCCTGGGACAATGCCTCCCTGGTCAGCGAACTTGAGCTGACCCTGTACAACGAGTGGGGCGCCCTGGATTTTCCGCCGCTGGAGCCGGAGCCGACCAGGACGGATATCGCCCTTTACGAACAGGATTCAAGCCCGCGCGTTTCCCAGTTGGCCTTCAATCAGTTCGCGGAGCTGCCCTACGATATTTACGGCCGCCTGTCAGCCGGTTTATTTGAGAGCGCCTATGCCGGGGTCGGCGGTGAGTTGTTCCGCTTTTTCGACGAGGGCCGATTCGGCATCGGGTTGGAGGCGGAAGGGGTCCGCAAGCGTGATCCTGAAGACAATTTCAAACTCGATGACAACATCACCAGGACATACGATACCTATTATGTGAACCTGTACGGGCAGTTGTGGCCGGAACAGGGCCTTGACGCTGGACTGAAGATCGGCCGCTTTCTTGCCGGCGACTTCGGGTACCGTCTTGAGTTGCGCCGCTCATTCCGCTACTTTACCATCGGCGCCTGGTACACCGCTACGGACACCAGTGATTTCACTTCGGAAAAAAACCGGGGCAACAACGAAAAAGGCGTTTTTATCCGTATACCTCTTTCCATCTTGGCTGCCCGCGAGATCAGGGGCAGTCTCATTGATTCATTCGCCAGTTTCACCCGCGATCCGGGCCAGTCAGTGCGCCAGCCCGCTGTCCTGTATCCCATGGACCCGTATGGCTCGGTGGATTATACCAAGCGGACATTGGAGAAGATGCGGAGGAAATGAGGGCGATTGCGGATTGCGGAATGCGGATTGCGGATTGCGGATTTGGGAATGCGGATTTCGGAATGCGGATTGCGGATTGGTGGGGTATGCGAATCGCGAATTGTTAATCATGGATCGGGGACATGTAGGGGCGGGTTCCAAACCCGCCCTTATGCAGATGCGGACCGTAGGTCGGGTTAGCGGATGTATCGCGTAACCCGACAATAATGCCCTGCGACGAACAAATCCAGGCCGGCAATAAGGGAGTCAGGAGTGAAAAATAAAAAAAAACCAGTCACCCCGCCATCCAACCGGGACGCCATCCAGGACAACCGAACCGCGCCCCGGAATCCAGGGGTTTCCCCATACGTTCATGGTCCCCACGCAATGATGACCGCAGTTAAATCCGCAATCCGCAATCCGCAATCCGCAATCGCCTTAATCCGCAATCTCCTCACTCCTCACTCCTCACTCCTCACTTCTTTTCTCCTTCTCCTCCTGCTGCAGGGCTGCGCCTCCTCGCCCCAGACCTGGTATAAGCCGGGCGGCACCCAGCGCGAGTACGACCTGAACGCAAGGGAATGCGAGGTCCTCGCCGAACAACAGGCCCTGCTGAAAAGCGAAACCGGCAAGCGTTATGATCCGCTGACTTATGCCGAACTTTATCAGCGCTGTATCAAAGCCAAAGGCTGGGGCACTGAACCGCCGCCGACGGCGCAACAGCCGGAAACAGAGGCATCGCCGGCCCCGGCACTCGGCACGCGCACTGATAACCGCCTTTCCGCCTTCGGGCTCGATTTCACCCTGCCCGGGAATGCCCGTCTGCTCTCCTCAAATAAGCAGACTATCGGGCCCACCCGTCTTGAAACCTTTATGTTTCAGACCGGGGGTGATTTTATGAATATCATTTTTCAGGAAAGCGAAGAGGCAACCTTCAACCCCATCGATTATCCCGTGTCCCTGCCGTATCAGCTCTATACTTCAGACTGGGGCACCAATCTGCGCTGGTCCGCCTTCTGGGGTGAAATCAAGGGCGAATGGGTGAAGGGTATCGGCGCCTTTTTTACCGTTTCCAAAAAGCAGCGTACCATTGTCGTGATTACCGCTCCCATGGCCGCACCGGCAGAGGCCCCGCCGGAAAATCTGC
Source organism: Deltaproteobacteria bacterium (assembly GCA_016208225.1). GTDB lineage: Bacteria > Desulfobacterota > Desulfobulbia > Desulfobulbales > SURF-16 > SURF-16. The sequence continues at coordinate 4,883 of JACQYM010000292.1, forward strand.
AGCTGGCGCGGAATCAGTACCAGGAGATGGAATCATTTGTCGAGCAGTGGCGGCCCTGGCTTGTTGACCAGGCACCGCGGGAGTCGTGGGTGAAGCAGGGGTTGAAAAAGGCCTTTGATGTGTTGAGGTCGTTTTAGGATTGCGGAATGCGGATTTCGGATTGCGGAATGTGAAATGCGAATTTGATCGTGGATCGCGGAGAACGTGTAGGGGCGGGTTCCAAACGCGCCCTTCGGCCGTCAGGGCGGTTCGCGATCCGCCCCTACACCCCAAATCCGGAATATGAAAAACCCGAAATATGAAAATAGAATACCAACCAATCGGCATCATCCATACCCCCTACACCGACCTTGCCGGTATGCCCATTCAGCCCATCGGCGCGGAAGGGGTGGAGGGAACGGTGGAGGTCTTTGCCGAATACCGGGACGGATTGCAGGACCTGGATGGTTTTTCCCATATCATCCTGCTGTATCATCTGCATGGCAGCACGGGATATAAGCTGCATGTCATGCCTTTTCTCGATACGGAGCAGCGGGGGCTTTTCGCCACCCGGGCCCCGAAACGGCCCAATCCCATCGGATTGTCCGTGGTAAGGCTGCGCAAGGTCGAGGGGTGTGTGCTGTCCGTGGAAAATGTGGATATGCTTGACGGCACGCCGCTGCTTGACATCAAACCTTACATTCCTGCCTTTGATGCGCAAAGGCAGGTCCGTTCGGGATGGTTCGCCAAGGCGATAGGCATGGGGGCGCACAAGAAATCGGACGACCGATTCAGGTAACCGGCCATCGCTCCGATGGTACATACAATGGAAATAGAGAATGTAAAAAAAATTAAATGATTATTCCATTTTTCATTATTTCGGATAGAAATCCGCTGTCATCATGATTCTGTTCAATGATAATCGGCTCGATCCTATCATCAATTTGTCTTCTGATTTTCCACAATAATGGACGGGTTGAAAAAAAATCACCTTTTAACTCATCGACAACAATTGCTACATCAAGGTCGCTATCTTCATGAGCGGTTCCTTTCGCGTATGAGCCAAAAAGTATCATTTCCTTAAATTTCAGATGATTGGATAGTAGCTTTTTATATCTTTTTAGTTTGTCGATAACTTCTGCATTATCCATTTGTGCAACTCCCTGGCATTTTTTAGAATTTCATCGCACCGTTCAGCAGTTAAACTCTGCAATAACTGAGTCTTATTTCCTGGATAACGAGCTTCGATATTCATCGGTTCAAGCATATCGATGAAATCCTTTTGGGCCTCGGAAAATGACGGGTAAATGCCTCCTTTTTTTGCTAGAAAAGAAAGGCTATGGGAAAATGGAGGCGCTTCGCCCGTCATATTCACTAGATACGCTTTAAGTATTTTTTCAATTGCCTGATGAGCCATAAAACCAACATAGAGGTATCTTTTGCTTTGGAACATTGCGGCCGCGGTCTCTATATCGTATTCAGCTAATTCGACCCAATAGGTTACTTTTTTATCCATTTTTCTATACCTGTCTCCCCTTGAATTTCTTCATCTCGGTTTCCAGATGCTTTATTTTCTGGTCGCAGGATTTCATCCGGGCGGTCAGGGTGCGCAGAATCAGTTTGAACCAGGCCGGGATGTCGGCCATTTCCTGTTTTACCTTTTCATAACTCAGGATGTATACTTCCACTCTGGTCCTGGCCGTTAGCGTGGCGATGCGCGGCGTGCCGTTCAGAAACGAGATCTCTCCCAGTATTTCCGGCGGGTGGATTTCATTGATGACGATCTGTTCCTTCTCCGCCTTTACGGATACCTCGATCACCCCTTCGGAAAGGATGAACAGGTCCCTGTTCTTTTCGCCTTCCCGCACGATGATTTCTCCGGGCTGATAGATCCTGCTTTCCTCAAAAAAATTGCATATTGTCGTCATAATAGCTCTTTCTCCTCCAGCAGCCACTGTTCCACCTCCGCCGGTGGCGGCATGCGGCCCGAGCTTTTGATTTTGCCGTTAATAATCAGCGCCGGGGTGCTGATCACCCCGTGCCGCCAGATTTCGTCCAGATCATGGATCTGTTCGATGTCCGCGGCAATGTCCAGGCGCTGCATGATGTCAAAAATCATGGTGTTCAGTTTGTTGCAGCTCACGCACCCCGGCCCCAGAATCTTGATGGTGAGCTGCTGATGGCTCGGCGCGCCGCCGCTGACCGCCCGCTCGTATTCGGTGCGCAATGCCTTGCGGTAGAGATCGATGGCCCCGGCCGGAATATAGTTTTCCCGGCTCATGGTGGTCAGCAGGAAATCGGCGGCAGCATCCGCATTCATGTTTTGGCCGATCGCCTGCTGTATGGCCGGGCCGAGACCGATCAGGCCGATCGTGGATTGGCCGATTTTTATTTTTTTCAAACCGATTTCAGTCATGATGAATTTGTTAAAAGTTTTTTTGTAACTATCCTGAACAAGGGGCAAATCTGATCGCGGGCAAGGCCCGCTCCTACGGGAGGAGCTGGGCCATTCCCGGGACCGGTCTACGTTGGTAACCGCATGGCATTCTCCACTGGGAGAAGCAGGCAATGCCTGCTTGCGATTCATCAAACTACCCTGAACAAGGGGCAAATCTGATCGCGGGCATGGCCCGCTCCTACGGAGGAGCTTCGATCAGATGGCCGTGAATTTCCCACACCGAGGAGCTGGGCCGTTCTCGGAACCGGTCTACTCTGGTAACCTCATGGCATACTTCGATGGGAGAAGCGTGCCATGTCTGCCCGCGATTTATCAAATTATCCGGATTGCGGTCTACCGTAGGAGCGGGCCTTGCCCGCGATTCATCAAACCCAAATCGCATTCCAGAAAGGATAATCACCGACGCGTCGTACCAATCCCGCCCGTAACGGATTGGCTACCATATACCGGGCCACGTCCCTCAGGTCTTCTTCCGACCGCAACCCGTGGTCGTGATACCCCGGTTCCCAGAGGGCGCCCTTTTTCACCAATACCCGATTGGCAGAACGCGCGCTGGCGGATTTAATACGATTCACCACCAGGCACAGAGAATCGTTTTCACCCAGTTGGACAAGCCAATGGAAATGATCCGGCATGAGCACCCAGGCCAACATGCGGGCATCACCCAACAGGGCGCTTTCTTCAAAACAGCGGGCGGCCGCGCAGCCCGCATGAAAATTATCGAAAAAACATTGCCGCCCTATCGTAGCGCTGGTCACCAGATAGGCATGGTTGGCGAGCGATACCCGACCTCGCCGTAAGGCCCGTTGCCTTGGTTTTCCTGACCGCAGGAGCGTGCCATGCCCGCGATTATGAGGATTGTGATTCATGAAATATCGCGGGCAAGGCCCGCTCCTACTGGATAGTCATCATTAATTTTCGAAAAGCTTAAGCTGCCTGGCCGCCGTCTTTCGCCGTTTTCCCCCCTCCTCCTCCATGATCTGCACAAGCTGTGCCGGTATCTCGCCAAGAAACGGCGAGGGTTTGTCCTGTTTTGTATATGACAGGATAAGTTTTTCCCTGGCTCGGGTCAAGC
>JACQYM010000293.1 GCA_016208225.1 Deltaproteobacteria bacterium
AGCCGGAAGACCTCTTTTGTCGGGTTACGCGATACACCCGCTAACCCGACCTACGCTCTGGGCCTTGATGTGCCGGAACTAACCCTGAACATGGTACCATGGAACATCAATTGCTTCGTATTTTCCGTAGGTTGGGTTAGCGAAGCGTAACCCAACGCTAAAGGTGCCTCTGCTGTTGGGTTACGGCCAAACAACGGCCTAACCCAACCTACACTCTGGCCGAACCGGGAGGATTGCGGCCGCCCGGTAATCACGAAGAGTTTACAGTTGCCGGTTTACAGTTTACGATCCAATGCAGTTCCCAACCGTAAACCGGTAACCGGAAACCGTAAACACAGCTCGATATTTCGGACAGCAGAACTTTAACCCTGAACTGGCTGAAAATTAAGGACGATGCATGGCTGTTTCCCCCTATTTTTCAACCGTGACCCTGCCCCGGATGGAAAGACCCTATCCGTTGCTGCTCGATTTCCTGGCGCAGCGGTTTCCCGCGGTGCCGCGGGAGAGATGGGAGCAGCGTCTGGCCGCGGGCAGGGTGCAGGACGAAGACGGCAGGCCGCTTCCTCCGGACAGCAGCTATGTGCCATTGGCCAGGATTCATTATTTCCGGGAGGTCGCAGCGGAGCCGGTCATTCCCTTTGCGGAAAAAATCGTCTTTGCCGATGATGAGATCCTGGTGGCCTGCAAGCCCCATTTTCTGCCCGTCATCCCGGCCGGCCCCTATGTCAATGAATGTCTGCTGCACCGGCTGAAAAAAAAGACTGGCCTCAGCGATCTGGTGCCGGTCAACCGCATCGACCGGGAGACGGCGGGGCTTGTCCTTTTTTCCGTCAACCGGCATACCAGGGGCCGGTATCATGACCTGTTCATGCATGGGCAGGTGGAAAAAATCTATCAGGCCGTGGCCGAATACCGGCATCCGCCGGCAGGAGCCGAGTGGCTTGTCGAAAACCGGCTGGTGGAAGGGGAACCGTGGTTCAGGATGCAGACAGCCGCAGGCCGCGCCAATGCCCGCTCAAGGATCAGGCTCGCGGAAATCAGGGAAGAGAAGGCCCTCTTTCTGCTGCAGCCGCTGACCGGGAAAAAACATCAGCTGCGCCTCCATATGAGCGGGCTGGGACTGCGGATCATGTACGACAGGTGTTATCCCGATCTGTTGCCGATCAGGGCGGATGACTTCGCCAATCCGCTCCAGCTTGTGGCCCGCCTGCTGCGTTTTCAGGATCCGGTTACCGGCAGAAAAATGGAGTTCCGATCGGATCGTCCGCTTTGCTGGGAAGAGAATAAGGTGGATAGTCTGCTGTCGTTCAGGTGAAAATGAACCACGGAGCGCACAGAGCCCGTAGAGGTAACGAGCTGAAATAAAAAATATTTCTCTGTGTTCTCTGTGTTCTCTGTGGTTAAAAAGATTTGTTACGCAAGCATCAAAGGTGAACCGTGTTTGATTTCATAAAAAAGATCATCAGCAACAATGCCCCGGATCGTACGGGGAAAGGCGCGGAGTTCAAAACCCATATCGCCGCCAGTGTATTGCTCATCGAAACGGCCCATGCCGACAATGAGTGCACCGCGGAAGAAATGGCCCATGTGGTCGCGACCCTCAGGACGGAATTCGGGTTTTCCCATGAATACATTGCGGAATTGATCGAGCTGGCCGGGGCGGAACGGGACAAGGCCATGGATCTGTGGCAGTTCACCAACCAGATGAACAGCCATTTCTCCACGGCGGAGAAAATGGCGGTCATGCAGGCGGTCTGGCGCATCATCTTTGCGGACGGCCAGCTCGAAGCCCATGAGGACCATTTTGCCCATAAGCTGGCCAACCTGCTGCGCCTGACCCATAAACAGCTGATCGAGGCAAAAATCAAGGCCCGGAATGATATTGCGGATCGCGGATTGCGGATTTAACACCCAGAAGCCATCAGCCATGAGTCATCACCCAACAACCAGCGGCTGGCACGTGTATATTGTATATTGCCGGGACGGCACCTATTACACCGGCATTGCCAAGGACCCGGCCAAGCGGCTGGTCGAGCATAATTCGGCGAACGGCGGGGCAAAATATACCCGGTCGCGCCGGCCTGTGACCCTGGTCTACGTCGAACCGGCCGCCTCCCGGTCAGCCGCGGCAAAACGGGAATATCAGCTCAAAAAGCTGCCGTTGGAGAAAAAAAAGCTGTTGATCGGCGCACTGAGTGCAGTGAGGAGTGAGGAGTGAGGAATGGCGGCTGATGGCTGATAGCTCATGGCTCATTGACCATGGTTGATGTTAAATCCGCAATCCGCAATCCGCAATCCGCAATCATGTGATCCGCAATCTCATTCCCCTTCAATCTCCGCCAGGGTCTTTCTGAAGCTTGCCTGCAGCGGGCCGCCGAGGGCCACCGCCTGGCGGGCCGCGGCCAGGGCCTCCTCCCGGCGTCCCATCTTCCACAGGGCATAGGCCAGGTTATTGAAGGCAGCGCCGGCCTGCGGATCGATCCCGGCCGCCTGTTGGTATGCCTGGGCCGCGGCGGCCATGTCGCCTGCAGCGTACCGGCTGTTGCCGAGCCCCATCCAGGCGACGAAACTGTGCGGCCACCTGGCCAGGGCCGTCTCAAAGGCCGTGGCTGCGGCAGAGGCCTGGCCGGCCTGTTCAAGTCCCGCCGCCGCCTCAAGCCAGAGATCCTCCCTGGCCGTGGCGGACAGAACGTCAGGCGGCATAACCAGCAGACCCCAGGAGTTGCTGCGCGACCAGATATTGGTGAAGACCCGCAGGGAAAGACGCTCGTGCCGGATGGTGCCGGAATGGAGGATGATTTCGCCTTGCGGCTGGTCGTAGCCCACCGCCACGGCGTAATGCCACTTGGGATACCAGAAGAAACTCAGATTGACCAGGACGATGGCCGGGTGACCGGCGGCAAGCTCGGCCAGCAGCTCATCCGTGCCGGTAAAGGGATAGGCGATCCGGCCATGCCGCCGGGCCGCGCCGATGAGCGCCGTCTGCAGGCTGCCGTGCCGGGCCGGGGTGTACACCTCGGGCACAAGATCGTCCGGCGTGACCGCCGCGCCGCTCCAGCCGAGCGCCATGGCCAGGGCCGCCGGGCCGCACTGGTATTGTTCCTGGGCAAAGAAGGGGACCTCGGCAATGGCAACCCGGCCGGGCGCATCCGCGGGCCATGGGATTGCCTGCCGGTGCAGGCTGCAGCCGCTGAGGGCGAGCAGCAGCCCAAACAGCAGCATGCCGGCAAATGTTCCGGTGCCGGCATGCCTGATTGCGGTCATGTTGTTTCTATGAAAGTCTCTTTGCTGGCTAGTTGTGCCGGCAGGGACGCAGGAGCGGGCCTTGCCCGCGACCTTCGACATTGCAGCTGTCGCTATCGCGGGCAAGGCCCGCTCCTACGCCGTGAGGCTTCCATTGTTCGCTGTTCCCGCTTGCGGAGATGCGGGTTAGCGGCGGTGATTGACAAACGAAAAAACGTGGGTCAGGCCGGCAATGTCCGTCAGCAGCAAGATCACAAAGATAAGCACGGCTGCGCCGATAACGACTCCCACCCCATCGCCGCCGGCGGGCAGCTGGTCCATGACCCGGGAGACCTGCATTACTTCCTCATCGGTCAGGCTGGCAACCCTCATCCGCGCTTCCTCGGCGGCAATGCCCTGCTGCTCCATGGCGAGCTGCACATCCTGCCGGTCAAGAAAGTTGACGATGCGGGCCCGGGCATCATTCTGTCTGGTCATGGCGATGGCCGTGCCGGTGTCAATCATGTCTGCCTTGGCCTTCTGTACGGAAAAATCAAGCAACAGGAAGGAAAAGATGAGGAAAAAAGTGATGGGTTTCATAAGTCGTCGCTGCATACTCTGCTCCTTTGGTTGGGATTTTCTGGTGAAAGGGAACTGCTCTTGTCAATTGCATTATTTATAATATGGCAGAGTTGACGGCGCAAGATCAATTCGATTCAGCCCGGATTTCTCTTTTTGTGATGGCCGGTGGTTGTCGGCTCGTGGCTCGTGGCTGATGGCTCATGGGTGGTGGGGAAAGGGGCGGGTTTTGAACCGCCCCGACACGTTCACGGGTGGTGTTAAATCCGCAATCCGCAATCCGCAATCTCCTTATTCCTTCTCCTTCTCTTCGGCCAGCACGGCCGGTTTGATGGTGTGGGAGCCGAAGCGATTGTTGATCCGGTCGATGGCCCTGTTCAGCTCCCGGCGGCAGGTATGGTTTCGGTTGCCGAACAGGTCGAGCTGCTGCGGGGCGTGGCCCTCTGTCAGTTTGTCGACGGAGAGTCCCACCAGCCGCACCGGTCGGAGTCCGGCCTGGGTTTTGGACAGCAGGGCGAGGCCCGCCTGATAGAGCTGGTGCGAGTCGTTGGTCGGATGACGCAGGGTCATGGAGCGGCTGACCGTGGTGAAGTCTTGATATCTGACCTTCAGGGTGATGGTCCGGCCGCTGAAATGATGACGCCGCAGCCGTTCCCCCACCCTGGTCGCCAGGCGCAGCAGCTCTTTTCTGATGAGCAACGGATCGGTCAGATCGCTGTCGAACGTCTCTTCGTTGCCGATGGATTTGGTCTCATGGGTGGTTTCCACCTCGCGGCTGTCGATGCCCCTGGCGCAGACATACATGTGGTGGCCGAGTTTGCCGAATTTTTTTTCGAGAAAATCCAGGGGAAGGCGGGTGAGGTCGCCGATGGTCTGCACCCCGAGCAGGTTGAGGGCCGGCAAGGTTTTTTTCCCCACCCCCCAGAGACATTTGATGGGCAGGGGGGCGAGAAAATCGGCCTCCTGCCCCGGCGGCACGATGGTCAGGCCGTCCGGCTTGTTCCGGTCCGAGGCGATCTTGGCCACCAGTTTGCTGCCCGCCACCCCGGCGGAAACGGTCAGGCCGATCTCCTGTCTGACCCGTTGGCGGATGATTACGGCAATATCCACCGCTGAACCGAACAGACCCCGGCAGCCCGTGACGTCAAGGAAGGCCTCATCCACGGAGATCTGTTCCACCAGCGGCGTATAGTCGGCAAAAATAGCCATGACCTGCCTGGATATCTCCATGTATCTTCCCATGCGCACCGGCCGGAAGATGCCGTTCGGGCAGCGCCGGCGGGCAACGGAAATGGGCAGGGCGGAATGGACGCCGTAAGTGCGCGCCTCGTAGGAGGCAGCCGACACCACGCCCCGGGTGGTCCCGCCGCCGACAATGACCGGCAGGCCTTTCAGTTCAGGGTTGTCCAGCACCTCCACCGAGGCGTAGAAGGCGTCCATATCCAGGTGAATGATGTCGCGGGTCATAGGCAGGAGTCAGAAGTCAGGGGTCAGAAGACAGAAGCAGCCCCTGAGCCGGTATTGAATAGTGATCCTGTGCGTCAAATTCTGAACCACTGAAAATTTCAGTCCGATGGTGCCTGGGCAATACGTTCCACCGCCCATGGTAGGGATTGTTTCCGCACCCCGTGACCACAACAGATGGCATGAGGATCCACGGCCCGCATGACCTGCCGCATCTTCTGAAAGGATGAAGCAGGATCGATTATCTGTGGTCGCAGACGGCTCGTTTTTTCGGGCTGCTCAAGATGCAACGCGACCCGAATCCTGCTGCCACGCATGGTAAGGTCGGCAAACTTGTATTCCTCAGCATCATTAGCGCGGACCCTTGCCGTGGCAAGGCCAGCCAGAGTTGCGCGCACCTTGGCCGCGACCTCGTCAAAAACGGAAACAGATTTTGCCCTCTGTTGCTGCCGGTAATCCTTTACCTCAATCAGCCACACATCCCTGCCATCAGGCGATATGGCGACGAAATCGACAGCCTTTGATCCACCGGCAAATGACTGAAATTGATTGCGGTGGAAAGACGAATCATCATATTTCAAGACCCTCCATCCTTCCTGAAAGATGAAGCGCAGGCCCTTTTCGTCAAGCATGGAGTTCATTCGAGGGTCTCCATGAACCGGTCGGACTGGTCCAGATCCTCATCCAGCAGTGGTATGGGGACAATTTCTTCAATAGTTTCCCCCTGACTGACAACCATGCCGTTTTTGCCGGGAGATAAGGCGAAATATTTTTGCGGGACAGTTCGGTACTCAGGCTGACGGCAGAGTACTTCAATTTCCCGAAGCAGGAAAAGATTATGGGTGGCGATCACCACCTGCAGCCCGTCATGTGCCAACCAGACCAAGGCGGAGACCACCATGCGAATGTACGTCGGGTTGAGATTGGATTCCGGTTCGTCCCAGAAGAGTGTCTCCCCTTTCTCGGAAATAATACCCC
>JACQYM010000278.1 GCA_016208225.1 Deltaproteobacteria bacterium
GAGCACGTCTTTGTCGCTGCCAAGCTGTTTTCCCAGACGCCGGAAAGCCTCTTCCGGCGAGATGAAGACGATTTTTTCCACCTTGCCGAAGTTTTCGATTTTCTGTTTGAATTCCTCCTGCTCGGCAGGTTTCAGCTCTGATTCGAGATAGATGATGAGCCGCAGTTCTTCCCCCAGTCGCTCGCCGGCCTGCAGCATATTGGTGTAGACCAGATAAAAAAACGAGAAAATAAGCACGGAAAGGGTCACGGTCAGCAGCGTCATCAGTTGAACGCTCCAGGAGTGGCTGATGTTCCGGACTGTCTGGGTGTAGATAAATGCAAGAAATCTCATGGTGTGCCTCGATGCGGACGCTGCCGGAGTTTTGGTCCGTTAATTTCGACCGCTTAATTCTGATGGACTCGTAAAAACTGAAAATGAACCACAGAGAGCACAGAGCCCACAGAGATAACTGACGGTAATTGAAAATATTTTCACTGTGGTCTCTGTGATCTCCGTGAAAAGAGACTTGCCGAAGTCAGAAAGTCGTGTTTCATGTGCCGCTGTCGTGTACGGCTGCCAATTCCCCCTGCTGCAGCTCGAATTTCCGGTAACCCGTTCCCTGGTAAATGGCCTCGTCGTGGGTGGCAATGATGATTGTCGAGCCGCTGCTGTTCAGTACCAGAAAAAGATCCATGACCAGTCTGGTGGACACCGCATCAAGGTTGCCGGTCGGTTCGTCGGCCAGCAGGAGCTGCGGCGTGTTGGCCGCGGCCCTGGCAATGGCAACCCGCTGCTGTTCACCGCGGGAGAGTTTGCCGGCCGGCTTGTTTATCTTTTCGCCGAGGCCGAGCTTGGCCAGCAGTTCGGTAACCCGGGCGCGGATTTCCCTGGGGTTTCTGAACTGGACCTCCAGCGGCATGGCAATGTTCTGAAAAACCGAAAGCTTGGGCAGCAGTTTGAAATCCTGGTAGGCGACGCCGATGTTCTGCCGCAGCTTCTGGATATCGCCGGATGATAACGTGCTTAACTCGCTGCCCCCTATTTCAATCAGCCCCTTGGTCGGAATCTCCTGCCGGCAGAGGAGTTTGAGCAGCGTTGTCTTGCCCGCGCCGCTGGGACCGGTGAGAAAAATGAGTTCCCCCTTTTGGGCGGAAAGCGAAACGTTTCTCAGCGCCACCACATCGGGCGGATAGATTTTTGTGACTTTGACAACCTCCACCAGAGGTGGGGTGTCGTCAGCATGGGAAGGAGTTGCAGCGGAATTATCTTGCATGGGGCCGGTCTTTTGTAAGTGGAGAAATTATATTACTGTAAACTGTTTTTAAAAAAAATTGACAGGTTTTTCATCTATATTGTATACCAAAAGTACGTAATAATTGAAATTTATTTCAATTATAATCAATTTCAACAATCAACAGGCGAGCATCCCCTTGGACGAACCCCTTCCGGAAGAAAGCAGTGCAGCGGGAACATCTCGCTCCTCCTTTTATCCTCGCATTATCGGACAGAGCAAGATTTTGCTCGATGTTTTTCAAATCATTGAAAAGGTATGCAACACCAATACCACTGTCCTCATCCAGGGGGAAAGCGGCACGGGCAAGGAGCTTATCGCCCGGGCCCTCCACTACGGCAGTGACAGAAAAAACGGGCCGTTCATGCCGGTAAACTGCGGGGCGATTCCCGGCGAACTGCTGGAAAGTGAGCTGTTCGGCCATGAAAAAGGGGCCTTTACCCATGCGATCCGCACCCGGCAGGGCCGTTTCGAACTGGCGGACGGCGGTACGGTTTTTCTTGATGAAGTCGCGGAAATGAGCCCCATGCTGCAGGTGAAGCTGCTGCGCGTGCTGCAGGAAAAACAGTTTGAACGCATCGGCGGCACGAAAACGATTATCTCCGATTTCCGCACCATCGCGGCCACCAACAAGGATCTGGAAGAGGAGGTGGCCAGGGGCCGCTTTCGGGAGGATCTCTACTATCGGCTGGCGGTCATTCCCATCAAGGCGCCGCGGTTATGTGACAGAGTTTCCGATATCCCGTTGCTGGTGGATTATTTTATGGAAAAATTCAATCGATCCCGGAAAAAGGCCATTGCCGGCATTTCCGAGGAGGCCATGGGGTATCTGTTGCGCTATGCCTGGCCGGGCAATGTGCGAGAACTGGAAAACGTTGTGGAAAGGATGATCCTGCTCAGCCAGGGGACGCGTATCACCAAAGCGGATCTGCCTGAACGGATTCTGCAGCAGGAGGGGCTGGCCAGGCATACGGGCGAAATCCCGGCACACGGTTTTTGTCTGAACGATGAGGTGGCGGAATTTGAAAAAGGTTTGATCGTCCAGGCCCTGGAGCAGACGGGCTGGGTGAAAAATCGGGCAGCCAAACTGCTCACCGTGAACAGGACCACCCTGCTGGAAAAGATGAAAAGGTACGGCATTGCAAAAGAAGAGTAGGCATCCTCTTTTATTTCTGGTTGGTTCGATTGTGACCATGCTTTGCTTTGTGGTCTGCCTTTTTCCCGACATGCCGGCACCGGCATGGGCTGCCGGCGGCGAGGAGGAAATCTCCCCCGAGCTGCTCAAGCAGCGCGAGGAAAATCTGTGGCAGGAGGCAAGGGAGAATCTGCTCACCGGCAAGGACGAGGAGGCGGCAGAATTATTTTTGCGCTATTACCGCAACTATCCGGATTCCCCGCGTTCCGAAGAGGCTTTATGGCAGGCGGCCAATCTGTACCGGGAGCTTGCCATAACCGGTGCCGATGCTGACTGGGAAAAAGTGCAGGAGCTGTTTCGTTCCTTTACCATCGACTACCCCCAATCCCCCCGCCTGGCTGACGCCTATTTTGAAGTGGCCAACGCCTATGCCCGCATGCGCTTTTATCGGGAGGCGATTGCCTACCTTGGCCTTTTTGTCAAACGGTTTCCCGCTGCCCTGCGGTTTAATGAGGCGCGCGCCCTGAAGGCCAGCCTGCTGATGAAAATCGGGCGTCTGTCCGATGCGGCCGCCACTTATCGGGAGCTGAGCCGGAGCAATGATGAGGTATGCCGGCTGCGCGGCCAGGCGGGCCTGGCCCATATTGATTTTGCGAACAAAAAATATCAGGATGCCCTGGCCGTCTACCTGAAGATTCTCAAGCAGCGGCCATCGTTTTATGTTGAGGATCCCGAGCTGCTGCATAACAAGGGGCTGGCAAACATCCGGCTGGGTAAGCAGCAGGAGGGCCGCAAGGATCTGCTGCAGTACCTGAACATAGCCGGAGACCGCGACGCGCGGCCGGAGACCTTGTTTGAGCTGGCGGAGAGTTATATGGCCGACGGGCAGCAGCAGACGGCCAGAAATTTTTATGGACAGGTCATTGCCGAGGGGAAACCGGGAGAGCGGCCGGTGGTTCTCAGCCGTTTGCGGCTGGCCCTGGGGGAGGCGGCCGCAGTACCTGAAGAGCCTGAAGAGCCTGAAGAACGGGAACCGTCCCAGGCTGCTTCCGCCGAAGCGGATAAAGTTCTCCACGATGTGCTTGACCTGCAATATGATGACCCTTTAAGCCAGGACGCCCGGTTTGAACTGGTGCGCAGGTACTGGATCCGCCGGGAATACAACCAGGCCTATGACATGGGCAAGGCCTATCTCCGTTATGAAACGGTGGCCGCGGAAAAAAAAGAGGTCGCTGATATCATGGGGCAGATTCTGGCCATGCGCATGGAAAAACTTTTTCAGGAGAAAAAGTATGATGCGGTCTATCAGCTTTACAAGGCAGAATATCCGTATGTGAAACTGTACCGGCGGGGGATACTGCTGTACCTGACCGGCCGCGCCCTGGAGGAAA
>JACQYM010000279.1 GCA_016208225.1 Deltaproteobacteria bacterium
GCGGCCTGGGGTTCGTTTGCGGCCGGCATGCTTGCTACCGGGACGTTTGAGGCTATTACGGGGGCATCAGTTGCAGGCACCGGACCAGGGGCGCCCACTGCCACTGTGGGCATGGCCCTACTCGCCTTTGCCAGCCTGATTGCTCCGCTGGTCCTCGCCGGCGTCGTCTTTGCTTATTATGTCCCCTTTATCCCGGCGATTTTGTGGTATGCTGGCATCATTTCGTATGGTATTATTTGCGTGGAGGCGGTTGCCGCAACTCCTTTGTGGATGCTGGCGCATCTGGAGAGCGAGGGGGACGGCCTGGGGCAGCGCACCTCACATGGATACCTGTTCGTGCTCAACGTTCTTTTCCGGCCGGTTCTGATGACAATCGGCCTGATTGCGGGCTGGCTCCTCTCCAATATATGGGGTGAGTTGATGCATTACCTGCTGGTGATTTTATACGGCACAAGCAGCTACGGCTTTAATGGGATCGCCTCGGTATTTGGTTACGTTATGTCAGTGGGAATCATGGCCGCATTGTCCATGATGACGATCAGCAAGTCATTCTCTTTGATCCATCATCTTCCGAATGAGGTCCTGGCCTGGGTTGGTGGGCACATCAAGCCGGTCGGCGGGGGTGAGGATGACAGCGCGAAACATTTTGTCGCGGGTGGTATGGGCGCATATAGCTCTGCGGCCGGGAAGGGTATGCAAAAAAGGTCAGGCGCAGCCGGGGAGAGAGTAAAAACCGCTTTGGAAAAAGCTAAGGCAGCCGAAGGGAAAGGGGATAAACCGTCGTAATATGGCTTATTTATATGAACACTGCTGCGATTGCCTGCGTATTCTCGGGCGGGAGTGGTCCGAAATCCACATATGGCTTGACGCTCTTTCCGGGCAATATCACGACGACCATCGGCGGCACCGCCACCATTCCGAGGGAGTGGAAGAGGTCCGCCGCACCTGGGGTGACGAAGCGGCTAGGGCCGCGCAGATCCACATTGTGGTTGACTGCTGGGGTATTCCTTATGCTGCCGATTACGAGTCTGGGAAGGTCAACAAATTTGGCTTCACCGAAGAGTCAGTTGCAGAAGACGTCCCTCGCCTCCTGCAGGAGATCGTCCAAGAGCAGAAATGAAAAAGCCGGGTGGATTTAGGTCCACTCGGCTTTTTTCTAATTCCAGGAAGATCGTCAGGGGTTAAAACTTTTCATTTTGTTTTCGTATCCCGCATCATAAATTACCGTCCTGTTATGTTTTTCCAGCAGCGGATGGTTAGGGTTCAGCTCTCGCAAGGCTTCCACCAGCGCCTTACGCACCTCAATCATTCCGGAAACGCTGGCTTTTTCATTTTTCAGGTCCTCCTGAAGCTCATTAACCCGCTTCCGGACCACTTCCAGCCGTCCTTCAGCTTCCCCAGCTTCCCGCGCATATGCCCCGGCTTGGCCGCAAAAAAAACTCGCTAGTATGCTATCGTTGCTCATGTCTGTACCCTCCTTCTGATTTTTCCTATATTATAGCATATTAAGTGCGCTATTTCAAATAGTTAATTATGATTTTCTTTATTAGAAAAGAGGATTTACTATGGATATCACCCTTCCCCGTAGAGATTTTTCAGCTCGACTTCAAACTGATCATACATCTCCAGGTTGAGGAAAAACGGCTCCCCATAGTCTTCCCAGCTCTTGGGGATCAGGTGCCGTAGTTCTCGCCATTCTTCAATATCAGCCTGTGGAAGCAGATCCTCAATGATGTGGATTTCGGCAGAGGAAGGATAATATTTTATCCGTAGACGGGAGAGGAAGATCTCCTTCACGCCCTTTAGTCGGAGCCCCGGCCGGAGGCGAAGGGGCGGCTTGCCGCCCTTCGTCATCGCCGCCTTCAGGTGCAGCGCTGAGGCGGCAGGAATGTCAAGGCTGCGACCGCAGGGAGCACCCGCAGGGCTGGGCCTTGATGTTCCTGCCGCTCAGTGCTATCGGAACCGGCACCGTGGCTGCTTGCTGCCACTATGGGTTTCCGGATACGCCTCATACTTGGGTTTGCGGTCAGTGGTGGAGCACATAGCCGCAATGCCGCTCCAGAGGCGCGTTTGCGGGGAGCGGCAAAATTCGGCGTGTGCCTACACCATTGCACTATGTTTTTCGACCTGCTCTATGCCGAAAACCCGCTTGGGGGGCGGGATTTTCAGATTCTTTAACGTTTGCCGCACAGATTTTTCCGGCTCATTAATCTGAAAAAAACTATGATCGCGGCCGATGAATTTCGTAGCCTGCAACCTGGCCAATACGCGCTTGATCTGCGGCCAGGGTTTCCCGCAGGCCAGCTCGGCTACCCGTTCCAGCAGCAGAGCCAGTACGCAGATTTTTACATGCGTCTCAATCCGGCGCGGCACCCAATGAAACATCGGCGTCATCTTGATCTGGGTCCGCTTCAGCGCCCGGAAGCACCGCTCGATCACCATCAGCCCCCGGTAGCCCAAGACCGCATCCTCAAGACTGATCGTGTCATCGTTGGTTTCCAGCACCCACTTGCCATCATAGCGGGCGGCTTCCTTGATAGCCGCCCGATCGATACGCAGATTGCCCGCCTCGGTCACGGTCAGGTATTTCTTGTAACGCCTGGAGGCGAGAAGCTCGATTGCCCATTGGGCGGCAGCATCCTTATCCCGATGGCCGGCAAGTTCTTCTTCCAGCATCAGGACAAGCTCTTCCCGGTGTTTCCGCTGTCGTTCCGCCTCCCTGGGATTGTAGCAGAGGATATAGCGCCGCCGCCGTTCGCCATCTCCGATGATGACCTCCTTGGCCTGCAGGTTCTCCCGGACCGTGGTATAGCGGCCGGGCTGGGAAAGGACTTCATTTTTCACTTCGGCGATGGTCGCCATGCGGGTGGCCAGCAGATATTTGCCGCAGGCGCGGCCCAGCTCTTCCCGGTTATCCGCCGAGTTCATCCCGCTGTCAGCGACAAACAGGGCACGTCCGAGCTGCCAACCGCGCAGGTCAGATTTGACCTTCTCCACGGTGGCGACATCCGCCGTATTGCCGGGCAGCACCCAGCTCTTTACTGGCAACCCTTCACGGGTGACTGCCAGAGCTACAACCACCTGCGGGCTCCACGTTCCTTCCTTGGAGTGGCCATAGCGGCGTAGTCCTTCATCATCCTCACCCTGCTCATCCTCATAATCGATGGCAAATGAGGCCGTGGTCGTGTCATAAAAAATCAGATCCACCGCCAGGTTGAGGAGACTGGCGGTCCGGAAGAAGATCGCTTCCTCTACCTCATCCATGTGCCCATGGAGAAAATCCATGGCCTCATACATCTGCCGCAGCTTCAAGCCCTCGCAGCCGGGCAGATAGACCTTCTCCAGCCACCTGTCCCAGACGCCGAGTTTTGATTCCGGTTCACATAACCGATTGGCAACCATGGCCAGCAGGGCCTGATCATATGGAACAGTGAGTTTTTTCTTGGCCATCATCTGCCGCAGGATCTTGCCGATCTCAAGCCGTTCCCACAGCGCCTCGATGGTCAACACTGTACCGAGTTCCACGGTATGGCTGATGGTGACATCCCTGGGCAGCAGACCGTTTTGCCCTGTTTCATCCGCCATGGGATCAACGATCTTGATGTCGCAGATCCGCGCGATGGATTTGCAAAGGCGGATAAGTGCCTCACGGTCCAACTGGTCGGCCCGGCCAAAGCTGTGGACGATCTTGGCCACGGTATTATTGTTTGCCGGATCCCGCTCATTGTGGGCCAGCTGCAAGTACTCCGTGACTGTACCGTTCTTGTTCTTTCTTCTCGTGGTTCGCAGATACATGATTGCTCACCACAATAGCGTGTATGCCCTTTAATGTCAAAGGAAAAAGCTATTCGCGTGTGCCCACAACATTTCGACTTTTGCCGACTACATCTGTTTGCAACCACTTGATATTACAGCACCAAGACACCGGGTATTGCACTTTTTTTGCCCACAGGCCGTAAACACAAGTATAATTGTTTTTGCTTAATTAGCAATTTTTATCACAAATACAACAAATTGCTAATTGCTTTCATTTTTATTTTCTTTTTTTATAAATAACTTAAAGAAGGAAACGATAAGATTTATAACAACAATTAAATAAAAAGCAGTCGATACTTCTGCTGCCAATGCCTGAAAAATAGTCCATGGATTTTCTAAAAAATAGTAAATAGAATAAATACCAAAAAATTTTAAAATGTTTGAAAGAATCAACCCATATTTTTTTTGGTCATTATAGTAAAAATTGTTAATATTAAGTTTTCTAGTTGATATTATAATAGTAACTAAAATATCAACTA
>JACQYM010000280.1 GCA_016208225.1 Deltaproteobacteria bacterium
GGCGGCCGACCAGGGCGCCGCCATCAAACGCTACCTGGCGCGCAACCCCGGGCTCAGCTTTGTGGCGGAGGAGGGCGGGCAGCTGATCGGCTGCGCCCTGGCCGGCCATGACGGCCGGCGCGGCTATCTGCAGCACGTCATTGTTGCACCCGAATACCGGCGCCGGGGCGTGGCCCGGGCCCTGGTCGGGCGGTGCGTGGCGGCGCTGGCAGCCCAGGGCATCGATAAGATGCACATCGATGTCCTGGCGGAGAACAGGGCGGCGATGCACTTCTGGGAGCATCTGGGCTGGCATCGACGGCAGGACATCGTGCGCTATTCGTATGTTGCCACGACAGACAGCAACGCCTGATCAGTCGGCCCGCCCATGGAGTTGCCGAAGGGACGGCACAGGAGGGAGGGGCCGGTTGGGCTAGAAAACAAAGCCCAGGCCCACTTCTATTTCAAACTGGCTCATTTCCAGCGAACCAGTCTGCGGGCCGAGGTTGGGATTGGCGCCGTGCATTTTTTCAACAGGGGCATACATGAGCGCCACATTCATTTCCAAGTCCCTGAATTTTTTGGTCATGCCGAGGGTATAATGCTTTCTTACCACGGCTGGAGCCAGGATGTTCAGCAGGACCTCTTTGTCGGGAATGACCTGATCGTTGATGCTGTAACCGGCCCGGAATGCGACGTCAGGCCGCCACTGCCACTGCATGCCGAATTTGCCGACCGTCATGTTCCGCCAGCCGAAACCGATGCCGTCATCCGTGCCCAGGATAATCGAACCGGGCTGCAGAATCCGGCAACCGTTGGATATGGATGTCACCTCGCCGAAAAAAATCCGCTGCACATCCAGGACCGCCGTCAGGGACGGCGTCATCTTCCAGGCCACCCCGGCGGTCACGTTCGACGGGATGTCAAAGCTTCCCTGTTCAGCAAAAAGTCCCTGGTAGTCGTCGAATTTTGTCATCCACAATCTGGACTGGTAGGAGAGACCGACGGAGAACTCTTCCGTCAGGTTGCTCAGCCAGCCGATTTTTACCCCGCCGCCATAGGCATAGTCGGTGCCGTTGTCGGTCACATGCTCCGGATCGGATGAGAAGGGCCGGAAAGGCTCCAGCCCGGTGATTTTGAAGGATTGCGCGGCAAGAACCGGGGTAATGCCGAAGGAGTGGTTTGCGGCTATTTTTCGGGCGTAGGTGAGCCCGATGAAGAGCTGCTTGAAGTCAACGCCCGTCGGGGAAGTGGCCACCCCTTCCCCATTATTGAAGGGGGAAAAAACAGCAAGGTCGTATTCGGTATTCATGCCGCCATTGGCGCCGATGCTGATGCCGAGTGAGGAGTTGGCGTCCAGCATCCGGTTGCCGGCAAAATGGGGGAGGAGAAAAATGTCGTTATCGCTTGCAGAGCGGCCAGGCGTTATGCAGGGAAAGCCATCGCCGCAATTATCGTCGGCCGTGAAACTCCGTTCCGGCAAAAATGCGGCGATGCCGAAGTCCATCCTGTCGCCCAGGTAAGCCATGGTGGCCGGATTTTTTGCCGCATCCATGGCATCCAGCGGCAGAGCGGCCCCCGCCCCTGCCATGGCCTTGCTTTTGGGGCCGTAACCATGGGCCCAGTAGCCGTTTGTCGCCAGGGCCGCCATGGGCCGGCAGAGCAGCAATGCCGCCAGGAGCATGGCGATGGTTGCGCTGCCGCCGGCGTAACCCATGATTCGAAGCTGGGGCCAAGACGTCCTGCCGGGCAGGTGCGCGACCCGGAATCCCTTGGTTTTTGAAGATGGGGACAGGAATGAGATGCTCATGCCAACTTGTTTACAAAGTGGAATAACATGGGTTAAGAAGATTGATATCCGTCCGGCGTCGGAGACCATGCCTGTTTTGCGGGCGCATGCACCTGGCTGGAGAAGCGGTTCCGCCAGCCGTTTTTTTCTTGTCGGGCACAAAAAAAGCAGGGACAAAATGCCCTGCTTTTCATTCCCTGGTGCGTCCGTTTCGATAAAAAAAGCGGCCCTGATTATTATTCATTACTGTTATTTTTATCACATTTTGCGCGGATTTGCACTAATAATTCAAAGCAGCGATATCGGAAGGATAAAGAAGGTGGGAAATAAAGAACAGAGGAAAGAACGTATTGTAAAGCAGTCCTGGAAGCCGGGCAACGTGCTGGCGCCGCTGCCGGTGGTGCTGGTGACCTGCGGCGGCACGGAAAAATGGCAGCCGAACATCATCACCATTGCCTGGACAGGCAATGTGTGCAGCGATCCGCCCATGCTGTCGATCTCGGTCCGGCCGGAACGGTATTCCCATGAAATCATCGCGGCCACAGGAGAGTTTGCGGTCAATGTTCCTTCCGTGCAGCAGGCCAGGGCCACGGACTGGTGCGGCATGGTTTCCGGCGCCGCGGTGGACAAATTTGCCGGCACGGGGCTGACTCCGGCGCCGGCCCTGCAGGTGCGGTGCCCGATTATCCTGGAATGTCCGATCAATATCGAGTGCCGGGTACGGCAATCCCTGCCCCTTGGCACGCACACCATGTTTCTGGCGGAAGTGGTTGCCGTGCAGGTCTCGGCGGCCCTGCTCGACGCCAAGGGAAAATTCCGCCTGGAGAAGGCCGGATTGCTGGCCTATGGTCTCGGCCACTACTTCGCCCTGGGGCCGGGCATTGACCATTTCGGTTTTTCCATCCGCAAACGGAAACGCAAGCCCAGACCCGCCTGAACATGGCAAAATGAAAATCGCCGCAGGCGAGGGCCATATATTTCTTGCGGCGGTGAAAGAAAAAAATAGATCGTAAAAAAACAATATGCTATAGAAGATGATATACACAGCGACTTTCGCGGCTCTTGTCTGGCAAGGAATGAGCGGGGAGGCAGCGGAGCAGCCTGGCAGCACGGCGAGCAGGCCTTCCAGCAAATGACCCGGCAAGGCATTGGGTCGGATTTATGTTGCGATGTATGGTACTATACTGCGGAGGCGGGGCAGAATGGGCTGAGTGGCGCTAGGATAAGGCCCTGTTCCTCCGGCACACATGACAGGCGCAGTCCGAGGCGGATCACGCGTAACAAGGGGAGTCAAATGAAAATTTATGTAGGCAATTTATCGTACCAGGTTACTGAAGAAGATTTGCGAGCTGCTTTCAAGGCATTCGGAGAGGTCGAATCAGCAATAATCATTAAAGATCAGTTCAGCGGACAGTCCAAAGGGTTCGGATTTGTCGAGATGCCCTCTCAGGCTGAAGCGCAGGCGGCAATCACCGGCCTACATGAAAAGGAACTCAGCGGCAGAACCCTTACCGTCAATGAGGCCCGTCCGCGGCCGGATAAACCGCGGAGCGGCGGGCGGCCGGGCGGCGGCGGTGGTGGACGATCCGGTGGTGGTGGCGGCGGCCGTTCGGGCGGCGGCGGTGGCGGCGGCCGGTCCGGCGGGGAAGGACGCAGGGGCGGCGGAGGAGGCGGCTACCGCTAAAGTTTTCACTATTTTTTACCCACATGATCCCGGTGTCGCCGGTCGTCTGACCGGCGGTGAAAAGGGAATACGGTGCAAATCCGTAACGTTGGGCCAGCGCTGTAAGCAGGGACTGATCCGCATATTGCCACTGTCGTAAACTCATCTCCGATGAGCCAGACGGGAAGGCGCGGTTGAGGAATGATCTGCAAGTCAGAAGACCTGCCGGGATCATCAATCATGGAAATGTCCTGAATCCGTGTTGCACAAATCGCGTATGCGATTTGCTGCAGCACGGATTTTTTTTTGCCCGCAGGATAGGTTGATCAGGGGTCTGACAGGCCCAAAGGAGCAGATCAGATGAAAACCCAGCTTGAACTGGCGCGGGAAGGGGTTGTCACCCCGCAGATGCAGCAGGTGGCCGGTGACGAACAGTGTGATGTGGAACTAATCAGGGGCAGAGTGGCCCTGGGTGAGATTGTCATTTTGTCTCATCCCGGCCGGCCGCAGCAGAAGGCCGTCGCTATCGGCCGCGGACTGCGGACCAAGGTCAATGCCTCCATCGGCACCTCATCGGACATCGCTGACCTGGAACTGGAAAAGCGCAAGGCGCGCATCGCCGGGGAGGAAGGGGCGGACACCCTGATGGAGCTGTCCACCGGCGGCAAGCTTGACATGATCCGCCGGGAGATCCTGGCAGCAACCTCCCTGCCGGTGGGCAACGTCCCGCTCTATCAGGCATTTTCCGAGGCGGCCCGCAAACACCGCAATCCCAACAAGCTTGATCCGGAATATCTTTTCGAGCTGATCGAGCGCCAGCTGGCCGACGGCATCAGCTTCATGGCCATCCACTGCGGCATCAACCGTTTCAGCATCGACCGGCTGCGCCGCCAGGGCTTCCGCTACGGCGGCCTGGTATCAAAGGGCGGCACCTTCATGGTCTCCTGGATGGAATATCACCAGAAGGAAAACCCGCTGTACGAGCAGTTTGACCGGGTGTGCGGGCTCATGAAGAAATATGACGCCGTGCTGTCGCTGGGCAACGGCCTGCGGGCCGGGGCCATCCACGACAGCCATGACCGGGCGCAGATGGCGGAGATGATCATCAACTGCGAGCTGGCCGAGATCGGCCGGGACATGGGCTGCCAGATGATGGTGGAAGGGCCGGGCCATGTGCCGCTGGATGAGATCGAGGGCAACATCATGCTGGAAAAGAGGATGAGCGGCAAGGCGCCCTACTACGTGCTGGGGCCGCTGCCCGCCGACACCGGCGCGGGCTACGATCACATCACCGCCGCCATCGGCGCGGCAAGCTCCGCCCGCTACGGCGCCGATCTGATCTGCTACATCACCCCGGCGGAACATCTGGCCTTGCCAAGCGAGGACGATGTGCGCCAGGGCGTGCGGGCCACAAGGCTTGCGGCCCGCATCGGCGACATCGCCAAATACCCGGAGCGGCGGCAGCGGGAAAAAGCCGTGGCGCTGGCCCGCCGGGACATGCGCTGGGAGGAGCATCTGCAGCTTCTCATGTTCCCGGACGAGGCCGCGAAAATCCGGCAGAGCCGTACGCCGGCCAA
>JACQYM010000052.1 GCA_016208225.1 Deltaproteobacteria bacterium
TGTGGGTATTTAGGGGTTAAGGGAATTAGGGGTTAAGGCACAGCGGGCCTTATCCGGTAATTTCCCATCGGTAACAGATTAAACCACCACGTTACCCCTGCGTATTTCATTCAGGTATGGAGCAGCGCCTTGACCGGGTCCATATTGGCCGCCTTCCATGCCGGGTAAATCCCGGCGGCAATCGCCGTGGCCAGGGTGATCAGGACGGCGTTCAGCAGATCCGCCGCCGTCATGGAGGCGCGCAGCACATGCCCGGCGGCAAAATACTGATTGGAGCTGACAAAGCGGCTCAGATCAATGCCGTACTGCTGCAGATACAGACAGGCGGCGATCCCGGCAAGCCCCCCCAGCATGATCGCCACGGCCCCGAGGAAAAACGACTCAATGATGACAAGCGAGACGATGCCCCCCGGGCCGGCCCCGATGGCATGCATGATGCCGAATTCCCTGAAACGTTCAAAGATCACCGTGGTCATGGTATTGCTGATGCCCATGGCCACGATAACAAAGACAATGACAATGAGCAGCCGCATGGTGGCGTCGTTGAGGGCGATGAGCTGCACCAGATCCGGGACGGTCTGCTGCCAGGAGCGGACCTGATAGACCTCGGCACCAAGCTTTTCCTGCAGGCCGGCGGCCAGGGCCGACGCTTTCTCGGGATCGGCCTGCACGGCTATTTCCGTCACCGCATCCTCGGCCCCGAGGAAACGCCGGGCGGCCGGCAGGGGCAGGTAGGCATGGCTGCGGTCAAAGGAGGGAAGATCGGTCTGATAGAGCCCGCCAATCACGAATTTGCGTGTCGCCGGCCGGCCGGGCATGCCCTGCGCCATGAGAATCACCTCATCGCCCACCCCTACCCCGAGACTGTCGGCCAGCGGGCGGCCGAGCAGCACCATGTCCGCCTCGGCAAGATAACTCCCCTGGATGATTCGGCGGGCAATAAAAGTCACCGCCTTTTCATCTTCGGGGTTGATGCCGGTCAGCATGATGGATGAACTTTGCCGGCCGGCCAGCAGCAGGGCCGGAGACTTGATGCGTTCGGCAAAGTTCGTCAGCCCCAGGCCGGTCATCGCCTCCCTGACCCGCTCTATCCCGGCGATCGGCTGCAGGAGGGCCATGTTGGCCTCAAAACCCGCGGCATGGACCTGGATGGTCGCGGCGTCAAGTCCCAGGGTGCTGTTGACCATCTCCTGATGCAGCCCCACCTTCAAGGCCTGGAAGACAATGAGGCTGAACAGGCCGAAGGCAATGGCCGCAATGGTAAACAAGGAGCGCCTGACATTTCTGCGGATATTGCGCAGGCCGATGCGGGCATAGAGGAAAAGGGTCTTCATCGACCCCCCTCGGGCTTTGTTGCCGTAAAAAAGGAGACAAGGCCGTAGAGATGTTCCTTTCTTTCCACCTGCCGGAAACCTGCCCGATGCATGAAATCGGGCAGCAGGCCATGCAGATTGTCCGCCAGTTCCGGCTGCAGCAGCAGATAACGCCCTCCCCAGCCCAGCAGCTCGCCCAGCAGCGTGGTCGGCCGGTCAATGTCCGCCGTGAGCAGCATGCCTCCCGGCCGCAATACCCGGTACATCTCGGCAAACGCCTTGGTCTTGAGCTGCGTATCGATGTGGTGGGTGAACATGGAATTCACGACCCAGTCAAACGACCCGTCCGCAAAGGCAAGGGATTCGGCGATCCCCACCTGGAAAGCGGCGGCGATCTTCTTGTTTGCCGCCTTTCCGCGGGCAATGGCAATCATCCTTGGCGCCGCATCGATGCCGATGATTCCTCCCGCGCCGGAATCCAGTCGTTCCGCCAGCAGCAGGGTCAAACTGCCGGTACCGCAGCCGATATCAAGAATCCGGTCAGTGGGCGCGATATCCATCCAGGCCATGGTCTTTTCCCTGAATTTTCGTTCCCTGCCGAAGGAAAGTCTTTCCACCAGCGGATCATACAACCAGGCCACGTGATTGAGATGCCGGCCGCGGGTAACGGGATATTGGTCAGCCATTGCCGGCTCGCACGGCCTCAGGCTGCCGGAGCCATTCCCCTTCCATGCTCCGGCCTTCCATGCTCTGGCCTTGGCCGCCGGGAGTCAACGTCTGGCGGATGTCCTCCAGGGCCGGAAAAAAAGGGAGCAGCTGCTGCACGCCGCGCAGCTTGAAGAGCCGCCGGATAAGCCGGAGCGCATGGTGCCGGTCAAGCGGGAAGCCCGCCCGGCCCAGCAGATCAAAACCCTGCAGCGCCTCGCCGATGGCGCGCTCCATGACCAGGCCGACGCTGCTGCGGAAGGCATCTTCAATGGCCGGCCCCTGGCCTGAACGCCGGGCCAGCTCCCCGGCCAGCCGCGACCGCTCCTCATCCGTGCCTTCATGCTGCACCACGGAAACCAGGTAATTGTGCCGGAAATCCCTGATATCCTCATAAAAATCGGTGAGATCATCAATAATCTGCAGCGCCAGGCCGATGCTGAAAATTCCCTGTTCCGCCAGGGCAAGGCGGTCGCGGCGCTTCTGTTCCAGCAGGGCGGGAGCCACAAAGGCAAGGCAGAGGAGTTTGCCGCCCTTGTACATATGCACGGAATTGACAATGTCCGTTGGCGAGAGAATCTCCCGCACCCCGCCTTCCTCCTGGGCCTCTTCGGCGCCGATCGGCACCATGGCCTTGAACAGGGCGGCATGGACGCTGTAAACCTGCCGGCTGTCAAGCATGCCGGCTTCAGCCATCTGGCCGATCACCCGGCACAGAAACCGATCAAAAAGCAGGATGTGCATGACGCTCTTAAAGCGGATGGCGCCATCCGGCAGATTCAGGGGCAGCATCTCCTTGTATTCATTGTCCAGCAGGTTGTCGGTGCCGGTGACCAGGCCGCGCAGACAATGATTGATCACCCCGTACAGCAGGCGCCTTTCCCGGGGAATGCCGAGCGCCTTATAGACGGAGAGAAAGAGAATGGAGAAAAAATTCTTCTGGGCGTAACGCGTCATGCCGAGCCGCGGCCCCGGCGGCCGGATATATTTTTCGTCCAGCAATTCATCAAGCCTGGACAGAATCATTTCCTCCACCCGGCGATGCTCCCGGGCCGCCACAAGAAAATTTTTAAAAAACTTTATTGACTGCATTGTTATCATCTCCTGTTGGCCAGTATGGGACAAGGAAAGGCACTTTTCGTTGATAGTCGGTATAGGCGGCACCGTAACGGCGCCGCAGGTATTGCTCCTCTTTGTGCAAATAGCGGACCTGCAGAAAAAGAAACTGGGGAAAACTAAAACAGAGCATGGCCGGCGAGCGAAACAGACAGACGACGCCGAAAGCGGCCAGGTCGTATCCGAAAAACATCGGATGCCGGCAGCGCTGATAGATCCCCTTCTTCACCAGTATGGTGGGCGGCCGGCGCGGGTTGGGAGTGCCGTGCCCATACCGGGCAAAATCCCCTATGGCCTGCCTGATGACACCGGCGCCGGCAGCCGGCAGCAGGACCGCGATGGCGGTCAGCCACGGCGATGCCGGAAGGGCGGCAATTGCCAGCAAGCTGTCCAGCAGCAAGCCGGAGGAAATCACCGCCGCGGGAATCCCGAACCAGTAGACCATGGCGTCCCGCAGCTGGTATTGCCATATATCACGTCGAAATAGCGGCACTTTTTATCTGCCCCTGCCAGGTCCGGGCACGGGCGCCCTGAAAAATTTACATAGCCGGCACATAGAGTTATTATACAACCATTAGCAGATTTGCATAAGAATATGTGATTCTTATTTCTCTGTGTTCTCCGTCTGCTCTGTGGTGAAAAAAAGACTTTTTACGAAGCCGTCAAGGATGTTATCCGCAGATTTATCGCCAAACTCTTGACTTCCCGTCTCTTTTAAGCTAACTTTGACAGTTTTTTATCACGACTGCTTGTCCTGCGGTGCAGAAAGGCAACAGCGGCAAATCGACATTCCCGAATCACGAGGTGGTTCTTTGAGTATCAAGGCCCTGAAAGGTTTTAAAGATATTGTCCCCGGCGAGGTTGAAACCTGGCAGTTCATCGAAAAAACGGCCAGGGACATTTTCCACCGGTTTGATCTGGCCGAGATCAAGGTGCCGATCCTGGAGAAGACCGAACTTTTTACCCGCTCCATCGGCGAGACCACGGACATCGTGGAAAAGGAGATGTACACCTTTATCGACCGTAACGGCTCCTCGCTCACCATGCGGCCGGAGGGCACGGCGCCGGTGTTGCGCGCCTATATCGAAAACGGCCTGCACGCCGCCAGGGCCGTGCAGAAACTGTACACCATCGGCCCCATGTTCCGCCATGAGCGGCCCCAGAAGGGGCGGCTGCGCCAGTTTCACCAGATGAGCGTCGAGGTGCTGGGCTCCGACCATCCCAGGGTGGATGCCGAACTGATGGCCATGGCCTGGCTGATCATGACCGAACTCGGCCTCACCGCCAGTCTGGAGATCAACTCCCTGGGCTGCCCGCAGTGCCGGCCCGCCTTTAATGCGGCCCTGCTCGCCTTTCTCCACCATGCGGAAAATCTGTGCGATGACTGCCAGCGCCGCCGGGAGACCAACCCGCTGCGGGTGCTGGACTGCAAAAGCACCCACTGCCAGGAGCAGTACCGGCAGGCCCCATCGTTCCTGGATTTTCTCTGTCCCGGCTGCACCGACCATTTCAGTGAGGTGATAGACGGGCTCGCGCTGCTCGCCATCCCGTACAAGGTCAACTCGTTTATGGTGCGCGGCCTGGATTACTATACCCGCACCACCTTTGAACTGGTGACCGGCGACCTGGGAGCGCAGAGCGCGGTCGGCGCCGGCGGCCGCTATGACGGGCTGGTGAAACAGCTCGGCGGCCCCGATGTTCCCGGCATCGGCTTTGCCATGGGCATGGAACGGCTGGCCCTGCTGCTGGCCCAGCAGGAAAAAGCGGCAGCCGCCCCCGCTTTGGATCTTTTTGTCGTGGCCCTGGGCACCGCGGCCCAGCAAAAGGGTTTTGCCCTGACCCATGCCCTGCGCCGCGCCGGGCTCACGGCCTCCATGGATTACCAGGACCGCAGCCTGAAAAACCAGATGAAACAGGCGGGCAAGGCCGCGGCCCGTTATGCCCTGATCATGGGCGACACGGAGCTGGCCAGCGGCTCCGCCATGCTGCGCAACATGGCGGGCAGCGAACAGGCCCCCTGTGCCATTGCCGCGGATGCGGACGAATGGGCGAAGGAGCTGGCGGAAAAATATCTTAAGTGAGGAGTGAACAGTTAGGAGTGAGGAGTGAACAGCAAGAAAGAAAAGTCGGCTGCGCCTGATTTTTTGCTTACTCCTTACCCCTCACTCCTTACTCCTCACTTTTCACTGCATTAATAAAACCACAAAGGAGACCCTATGGAATCCATGGGTGAGCTGAAGCGCAGTCATTCCTGTAATGACCTGGGCGTTGATCATACTGATAAAGAGATAACGTTGATGGGCTGGGTGCTCCGCCGCCGCGATCATGGCGGCGTCATCTTCATTGACCTGCGCGACCGCTGGGGCATGACCCAGATCGTGTTCAATCCGGAATTCAACAGCGCTGCCCATGACAAGGCCCGGGTCCTGCGCAGCGAGTGGGTCATTGCCGTGCGCGGCACGGTCACCCGGCGGCCGGCGGGCATGGTCAATGCCAACCTGAAAACCGGGGAAATCGAGGTGATGGTCAGCGAACTGCGCATTTTAAATGCCAGCATCACCCCGCCCTTTCCCCTGGATGAAGAGATCGAGGTATCGGAAAACCTGCGCCTGCAGTACCGCTATCTCGACCTGCGCCGTCCCGGCATGGCGGACAACCTCATCATGCGCCACAAGGCGTGCCAGGCCCTGCGCGCCTATCTGAACAACGAAAACTTCCTGGAGATCGAGACCCCGGTCCTGACCCGCTCCACCCCGGAGGGGGCCCGGGACTATCTGGTGCCCAGCCGGGTCAATGCCGGCAAATTCTACGCCCTGCCCCAGTCGCCCCAGCTGTTCAAGCAGCTGCTCATGGTGGCCGGCATGGACCGCTATTACCAGATCGTCAAGTGTTTCCGGGACGAGGACCTGCGGGCGGACCGCCAGCCGGAATTCACCCAGGTGGACCTGGAGCTCTCCTTTATCGACGAGGAGGATATCTATCGCATCGCCGAAGGCATGATGACCAGCCTCTTTGCCGCCACACGCGGCCTGGCCCTGCAGACCCCTTTCCCCCGCATGACCTATGCCGAGGCCATGGAGCGCTACGGCTCGGACAAGCCCGATACCCGCTTCGGCCTGGAACTGATCAACCTCACCGAGGTGGTGAAAGAGTGCGGCTTTCAGGTGTTCCGCACGGTGGTGGAAAAAGGCGGACTGGTGAAAAGCATCAACGCCAAGGGCTGCGCCGTCTTCTCCCGCAAGGACCTGGATGATCTGACCGCCTATGTGGCCAATTACGGGGCCAAGGGGCTGGCCTGGGTCAAAATGAAGGAGGACGGCGAATGGCAGTCGCCCATCGCCAAATTCTTCACCGAGGCGGAAAGGGCCGCCATGGCAGCCGCCCTGGATGCCCGGCCCGGCGATCTGCTCTTTTTCGTGGCCGACACCGCCGCCGTTGTCCAGTCGGCCCTGGCGGAACTGCGACTGGAACTGGCCCGCCGGCTCAACCTGATCGATAAAAACACCTTCAATTTTCTCTGGGTCACCGATTTCCCGCTGCTCGAATATGATCACGACCAGAAGCGGCACACCGCGGTGCATCATCCCTTCACCGCCCCGGCCGAAGCGGACATGGAGCTGCTGGAGACCGAGCCGGGCCGGGTGCGCAGCCGGGCCTACGATCTGGTGCTGAACGGCACGGAGATCGGCGGCGGCAGTCTGCGTATTCACCAGAAAGAGGTGCAGGACAGGGTATTTGCCGCCCTGGGCATTGAACCGGCAGAGGCGGCGGATAAATTCGCCTTTCTGCTCAAGGCCCTGGAGCTCGGCGCCCCGCCCCACGGCGGCATGGCCTTCGGCCTGGACCGGCTGATGATGATCATCGCCGGCCGGGATACGATCCGGGACGTCATCGCCTTCCCCAAAACCCAGAAGGCGACCTGTCCGCTCACCGAGGCCCCGGCCGGGGTGGCGCGCAAGCAGTTGACGGAACTGCATCTGCGGCCGGACTGGCAGTAGGAAAGTGAAATATCCTGTTATTTTTCCCTTCTGCCCGCTGAAAATCTGCTAAAATAGGGCAACTGCCCAGGACAGGAGACAATCAACCACGGAGAGCACAGAGCCCACAGAGACAACAGATTCAACTTTCTGA
This sequence comes from Deltaproteobacteria bacterium, assembly GCA_016208225.1. Classification (GTDB taxonomy): domain Bacteria; phylum Desulfobacterota; class Desulfobulbia; order Desulfobulbales; family SURF-16; genus SURF-16. The sequence goes on from JACQYM010000052.1 coordinate 7,266, forward strand.
GTTGGCATAACTGATTGAAATCGTGAATTATATGGCAATATTTTCGGTCGTCATTCCGGCATGATCCAGTATCTGGGAGTTTCTGGATGCCGGATCAAGTCCGGCATGACACACCGTCCGCTGTTTATTGCATGTAACTCACTGTAAACTCGTACAATTCAACAACTCAGAAAGTTGAACAACAGACTGTAATTAAACTTTTTTCTCTGTGATATCTCCGCGGTGCAAATAGACTTTTTGCGAGTGCACGAATTACACTTGGTATTCCGGATTCTGACTCCGGAATTCCGACTCCTGCTTTATTATTTCCCTTACCGCAGCAAGAACTGTTGGAGACCACGGACCCATGAATGACAAAATTGAATACGCCTATACCTTTGACGATCTCCTCCTGGTGCCCCAGGCCTCCGAGGTTCTTCCCAGCGAGGTCAACCTGGCCACCAGGCTGACCCGCGATATCGCCTTGAATATCCCGCTGATCAGCGCCGCCATGGACACGGTGACGGAACACCGCGCCGCCATTGCCATGGCACGGGAGGGCGGGCTCGGCATCATCCACAAGAATATGACCATTGACGAGCAGGTGCTGCAGGTAAAAAAGGTGAAAAAATCCGAGTCCGGCATGATCGTGGACCCGATTACCGTGGCCGAGGAGCAGACCGTGGGCGAGGTCAAGGAGATCATGCAGAATTACCGGATTTCCGGGGTGCCGGTTCTCAAGGAGAAAAAACTGATCGGCATTGTCACCAATCGCGATCTGCGCTTTGTCTCCGACCTTGACCTGCGGGTCAAGGAGGTGATGACCAGCAAGAATCTGGTGACCGCCAGGGTCGGCATCACCCTGGAGCAGTCCAAGGCCCTGCTGCATGAACATCGCATCGAAAAACTGCTGGTGGTCAATGACCACGGCGAACTGCAGGGCCTGATCACCATCAAGGACCTGGAAAAAATCCGCAAATACCCGCTGGCAGCCAAGGATTCCCTGGGGCGGCTGCGGGTAGGGGCGGCCATCGGCGTCGGCACCTCCCTGGTGGATGTGGAAAAACTGATCAAGGCCGAGGTGGATGTTTTTGTCCTTGATTCGGCCCATGGCCATTCAAAAAATATCCTGACCAAACTGCGCTCCATCAAAGACGCCTTTCCGGAAACGCAGATCATTGCCGGCAATATCGCCACGGCCGAGGCGGCCAAGGCGCTGATCAAGGCGGGCGCCGACTGCGTCAAGGTGGGCGTCGGTCCGGGATCGATCTGCACCACCCGGGTGGTGGCCGGGGTGGGGGTACCGCAGCTCACCGCCATTGCCAACTGCAAGAAGGAGGCGGCGAAACACGGTATTCCGGTCATCGGCGACGGCGGCATCAAAAACTCCGGCGATATCACCAAGGCCATCGGCATCGGCGCCGATGTGATCATGATCGGCAGCCTCTTTGCCGGCTGCGATGAAACGCCGGGCGAGACTTTTCTCTACCAGGGCCGCACCTATAAGGGATACCGGGGCATGGGCTCGCTGGGCGCCATGAAAAAAGGCAGCAGCGAACGCTATTTCCAGGACGATGTCGAGTCACCGGGCAAGCTGGTGCCCGAAGGCATTGAAGGCAAGGTCCCCTACCGCGGCCCGATCGGCGACACCATTTATCAGCTGGTCGGCGGCCTGCGTTCCGGCATGGGCTATCTGGGGGCAAAAGATATTGCGGAGCTGCAGAAAAAGGCGAAATTTGTCCGCATCAGTCCGGCCGGGCTGAAAGAGAGCCATGTGCATGATGTCATCATCACCAAAGAGGCGCCCAATTACCGGCTGGGCTGATTTTGCACCACAGAGCACACGGAGACCACAGAGATCCTTTTTATTTCTGCATTGGCAGAATGCGATGAAAATCGTAACGTGAAATTCGTAACGTATATGATATTATCGCCGGTCGTCATTCCGGCACTCTGTTCAGTCCCCGCTTGACGGGGGCTCTGTTCAGTCCCCACTTGACGGGGGTGTTTTTTATTATGAAAGTCACTTTTCTGTCTTGTTGAGCAGAAAGGGGACGTAGGAGCGGGCCTTGCCCGCGATAGAGATCGCCGCAATGCCGAAGGTCGCGGGCATGGCCCGCGCCTACGACACGAGACTTTCATTGTACGTTGTTCCCGCTTGCTGAGATGGGGGTTAGCCGGAATCCAGTAGTTATTAATTTTAAATCGTTGGTTATCTCTGTGGGCTCTGCGCTCTCTGTGGTAAATTTTTAACTTTTACGAATCCATCAATTATCCGACTGGTAAAAAATGAATATTCACAGCGAAAAAATCCTTATTCTCGATTTCGGTTCCCAGACCACCCAGCTCATCGCCCGGCGCATCCGCGAGCAGAAGGTCTATTGTGAAATCCACCCGTACACCCTGCCGCTGGCAAAAATCAGGGAAATGCAGGCCAAGGGCATTGTCCTGTCCGGCGGTCCGGCCAGCGTCTATGACGAGGACGCGCCGTTAAGCGATCCGGGGCTTTTTGACCTGGGCATCCCGGTGCTCGGCATCTGTTACGGCGCCCAGCTCATGACCCAGCAGCTGGGCGGCAGGGTCGAACGCGCCGTGAAACGGGAATTCGGCAAGGCGGATCTGGAGATCAAATATACCGGCGGCCTCTTTGCCGGTATGGAGACGGATTCGAGCCAGTACCAGGTATGGATGAGCCACGGCGACCGCATTGAGGTGCTGCCGGAGGGGTTTGTCATCACGGCCGTGAGCGAACACTCCCCCCACGCCGCCATCCGCCACCAGACGAAAGAGCTGGTGGGGGTGCAGTTCCATCCCGAGGTGGCCCATACCCTGATCGGCACCGACGTACTGCGCAACTTCATCTTCGGCCTCTGCAACTGTGAGCCGAACTGGACCATGCATAATTTTATCGAGACCACGGTACAGGGCATCCGGGACAAGGTGGGCCAGGAGAAGGTCATCTGCGCCCTGTCCGGCGGCGTTGATTCATCCGTGACCGCGGCCCTGGTCCACAAGGCCATCGGCCCCCAGCTCACCTGCATCTATGTCAACAACGGCCTGATGCGCACCGGCGAGACGGCCAGCCTCATGCGCTATTTCCGGGAGAAAACCCATCTCGCCGTCATTGACATCGACGCCGAGGAATATTTTCTCGGGCAGCTGGAAGGCATTGTTGATCCCGAAGAAAAAAGAAAACGCATCGGCTACGGTTTTATCAAGATCTTTGAGGAGGAGGCCAAAAAGCTGGGCGATGATGTGCGCTACCTGGCCCAGGGCACCCTCTATCCCGATGTCATTGAAAGTGTTTCCTTCCGGGGCGGGGCAGTGATAAAATCCCACCATAACGTGGGCGGTCTGCCGGAACGGATGAAACTTGCCCTCATTGAGCCGCTGCGGGAGCTGTTCAAGGACGAGGTGCGGGAACTGGGCCTGGAGCTCGGTCTGCCCGAAGAGGCCATTTACCGCCAGCCCTTTCCCGGACCAGGCCTCGGCATCCGCATCATGGGGGAAGTGAGCCGGGAAAGACTGCATGTGCTGCGCCAGGCCGATGTCATCGTCCTGGAGGAAATGAAAAAATCAGGCTACTACCGCAAGGTATGGCAGTCATTCGCCGTCCTGCTGCCCATTCAGACCGTGGGGGTCATGGGCGACGAACGGACCTATGAAAATGTCATCGCCCTGCGCGCCGTGGACAGTGTCGATGCCATGACCGCCGACTGGTCCCGGCTGCCCTATGACCTGCTCGGCCGCATTTCCAACCGCATCATCAACGAGGTGCGCGGCGTGAACCGGGTGGTGTTTGACATCTCCTCCAAACCGCCGAGCACCATTGAATGGGAATAGCCGAAAAGCATGCTGAAAACAGGCATATACGTTGACGCGGAAAATATCCGTCTCTGCGGCGGCTACGGCATGCGCTATGATGTGCTGGTCGATCTGGCCAACAGCGGCAACTCCATCATGCTGCGCGCCAACTCCTATCTGGCCGAGGATCGGGAGCGAACCAAGACCGACCAGGAATACCGGCAGAAACTCTATAATTATCATGACATCCTGCGCAAATGCGGCTTCAAGATCATCAAGAAATATGTGCAGCGGTATGTCGATGAAGACGGCACGGTCACGACCAAGGCCAATGCGGATATGGACCTGGCCATTGATGCCCTGCAGCAGTCGCGCAATCTTGACCGGATCCTGCTGGTCACCGGGGACGGCGATTTCCTGCGGCTGGTTTCCGCCCTGCAGGACAAAGGCTGCCGGGTCGAGGTGGTCGGCTTCAACAATGTCAGCACCGCATTAAAGGAGGAGGCGGATTTTTTCCTGCCGGGTTTTCTGGTGCCCGGCCTGCTGCCGATCAACGGCGAACGGGAGAACGAGGAGTGGCAGAGGGGCACGGTGGCCAACTATAAAGCGGACCGGGGGTTCGGCTTCCTGCGCTATTATCTTCTTTCGGCAAGCGGTCTGGAGACGCGCACCGTCTTTTTTCATTGCTCCAGGTCGCTCTATGAGAACGAGCCCCAGGTATTCACTACTCCCGGCAATATATTCGAATTTCAGATCGCCCCCACGTCAAAAGATGCAACCAAGCTTGAGGCCGTCAATATCCGCCTTTTTAATGATGAAGATTTCAGGTGATCAGTAACCGCTTCTCTTCGAGAGCCGGAATTGTTCCCTTTCCGTTGCACATTCGCCTCATCATGGCAGCGGTTTCGGCAAAGGCGGCGCCCAGCCTTTGCCATCCCCTGCACAATGCCCTTTCAGCCGAGGATGTCCATGCCGACAAAAACAAAACCCCAGACCTTGCCTGACGGACAGCAGGCCGACCGCCTGCTGACAAGTCTGCTCCAGATCGCCGACATCATGAATGCCAGGAAGTTGACCGACAACCGCAGGATGGGCATGGTGCTGAAAGTGGTTCTTGATTACCTCGGGGTGGAACAGGGATCGCTGATGGTCCTGGAAAGAAACAGGCTTGTGGTCCTGGCCGCCACCCGGCCTGAACTCGTCGGGCACAGGCAGGCCCTGGCGGATGATTCCGTGGCGACATGGGTGGTCAAGCATGCCGCGCCGCTGTTCATCCCCGACATTGCCAGAGACAGCCGTTTTTCGAAAAGGGAAGGAATCTACAAGAAAGACTCCCTGCTCTCCGCCCCCGTCATCCATAAAGATCGGGTGATCGGCGTTATCAATGCCTGCGACAAGAGCGGGGCCCGGGATCTGCTGAAAGATGACATTACGCATCTCCTGCATCTCAGCAGCTTTATCCTCTGGACCTTTCTCCAGCAGGGGCTGCAGAAAAAAATTACCGCCCAGCGCAACACCCTGCAACAACGCAACCAGGAACTGCGGCGGCAGGAAGAGATGCGGTCCCATCTTTCCCGCATGCTGGTGCACGACCTGAAAGCGCCGCTTTCCGAGGTGGTGGCCAATCTCGATATTCTCTCCTACAACATCAGCGGGGAACAGAAAGAATTTCTGGAAGCAGCCCAACTGGGCTGTGATCGGGCCGTGCGCATGGTCTCCAACCTGGTTACCACCGACCAAATTGCGGACGGCAAACTACAGCTGCTCTTTGAGGAAACCGACTGCTGCGGGCTGCTGGCCGAGGCGATCTCCGGGGTCAAAGGGCTGGCCCGCATCAAGGACATTGATCTGATCCAGCAGCACCCGCAGCCCGAGTGTCCGCTGATCACCGTTGACCGGACCCTCATTCTGCGGGTGCTGCAGAATCTGCTGACCAACAGCCTGAGTTACACGGCCCCGCACACCGCCATCACCCTGGGCTTTCACATCCCTGACATGGACCGCATCGAATTTTTCGTGCAGGACGAGGGACCGGGAATCCCCCTGGACCAGCAGCAATCCATCTTTGACAAATACGCCAGGATTTCCAGCAAGCAGGATGCCCTGGTCGGCGCCGGTCTGGGCCTGCATTTCTGTAAACAGGCGGTGGAACTGCACCATGGCCGGATAGGCGTGGAAAGCGATGCAAAACACGGCAGCCGGTTTTTTTTCATCCTGCCGGTCAGGTAATAATGTTCAAACGTTGAAGCGTTCCAAAGTGAAAACGTGTGACTGCTTTGCAAACCAAGAAAGAAAACATGAATTTTCGGATACCTGGACTTTGCCATGTCAGCTGAAAGCGAAAAAAAATCCCCGCGCTTCATGAACTTCCTGATCGTCGACGATCAGGACAACATGCGCCGTTCCATCCGGGCCATGCTGAAACTCATCAACTACGGCAAGGAACTGCATGAGGCGCCGAACGGCAGGGAGGCATGGAAATTTCTCACCAGCGACAATACATCCATCGACTTCATCATCGCCGATTATGCCATGCCGTTTATGAAGGGCACGGAACTGCTGAGCCGCATCCGCACCCATAAGAAACTGCGCGATATTCCCTTTCTGATGATAACCGCCGAGGCCAACAAGGAGGTCGTGGCCGAGGCGGCGGAACATGAAGTGGATGCCTACCTGACCAAACCGTTTGTCACCGCCTCCCTGGAGCACAAGATCGATGAACTGCTGGCCAGGGCCTTTACTCCCGATCCGCTGACCCTGCATCTGCGGCAGGCCAGGGACCTGGAGGAAAAGGGCGATGTTCCCGGCGCTATCGAGGCGGTGAAAATGGCGTCCGCCGCCAACCCCAGGTCCTCCCGCCCGTTCCGGGAACTGGGACGCCTGATGCTCAAGACCGGTGACATGCCGACCGGCCTGAAATGTTTTCAGAAAGCCATTGAAATCAACAGGATGGATGTGACTTCCTATCATTATCTCGGCCAGATCTATTACCGTCAGGGTGAGCTGGATAAAGCCATCAGCCATTTTGCCCAGGCCATGGAAATCAGCCCCCGCCATGCCGATCGCGCCATTAAATTTGTCCGCCTGCTGATCAAAAAGGGCACCCGCCCGGAAGCCGAAAAGGTTTTGCGGCTCATTCTGAAAAACAACGGCAATGATCCGGATATCCAGGAAGAGGTGGCCGGCCTGGCCATGGATCTGGAGCAGTTCACCCTGGCCATCAAATGCTACCGTACGATTCTCAAGGATCAGCCCGATTATATGCTGATCAACAAGAAACTGGGGATCGCCCTGCAGAAAAATGAGATGTACAACGAAGCTGTCCTGCATCTGGAAAAGGCGGCCGGCAAGTATGGCGAGGACCTTGATCTGCTGCTGAGCCTTGCCCAAGCATACCTTGCCATGAATATGCCCATCCGGGCCGACAAATGGGCCAACCTGGCCAACCGTCTTTATCCTGACAACGCCGAGGTAAAGGCAATTCTTGACAAATGCCTGTAACCCGCCCGCCCCTATGAAGAAAAATCCCACCATACTGCTGGCCGTCCGCACCCTGAGCTATCAGGGCGGCAAAATTCTCGGCAACAGATGGCTGCCGCTGGTAGATGCGGTCAGGCAGGCACTGACAAAGTCCGGTTTTGAACATCCCGGCAGCAGTGACGAACTCCTCCTCTTTACCTTTCCCAATCCTTTCCTGGCGCTCACCTCCCTGCTGGAAAGCCTGGACAAGGCGAAATGGGAGCATGGCTGGCAGGAAAGCCATGGCGCCCTGCCGGTCCAGGCGGTCATCCATCTGATCGAGGAGGAAGACACCCTGCCCCAGATCCAGCAGACCGCCGCCGGCGAATGGGACATGCTGCAGCAGGAAACCATCCATGTCACCCGGCCCCTGATGAAAAAATGGCAGGAGCTGACGGCCGGCCGTGAACTGCCGGACCACCGATTCGAGGATGAAGGCGGCGGATTTTTTCAGATTGTTTTTGCCGGCAAGGCGACCGTCACCAAGGTGGAGCTTTTCTCGTACCGCGCCCTGCCCGTACGCGGCAAATTGAAGGAGTGCTTTTACTGCGGCATGACCAGTCATACGCCGGCGGAGTGTCCAAGCAAGTTCCTGTCCATGCAGGTGCGGGGCCTGGATCTGATCGGCTACCTGACCTTCGATGAGCTGAACGCCATCTATAAAAAAATTTTCCCCGATTATTCCGCCTGCCGAAAAAAATGCGCGGCCGGCATCAAGCCGGGGCAGCTGCGCAAGGACTCGGAGCTGCTGGTTTTTGTCGCCTATTTTGACTTGAACCTCATTTACCAGCTGCGCTTTCTGACCAACACCGCCTTCTGCCTGAACGCCAGGTGGGAGGCGCAGTGCGGCACCGACAACCTCAATATCGACAGCCGCAATCTCCATCTCGGCCTCGACTGCCTGCGGGTCGGGCAGTATGAGCGGGCCGAAAACCTCCTCACCCAGGAAAGCAAGCGGCAGGGGGGGAAACAGTTCTATGCCCTGATCGGCCTCGCCTTCTGGGCCCTGGAGCAGGGCCGCCTCAAGGATATGGCCCATTATCTGGAAAAGGCAAAAAATATCGCGGCCCAGGAAAAGGAGCGCCTTTACTGCCACCTGCTGCTTTCCCGTTACTACGAACTGCAGAATGATTCCTGGACAGCCAAGGAATCATTGAACAACGCCATTAAAATCAATTTCGACGCCCTGGAATGCCAATACCGCAAAATTCAGCTCAATGTGCGCTACGGTTTTGACGAAGCAGACCTCAAACGGCTGCGCTCGCTGATGCTCGGCCAGAAAGAAATTTTCATGACCGCCCTGCTCGACCCGCTGCTGTTGCCGGTGCAGGGGTTGGCAAACGACCTGGCCATTGAGCGCATGCAGTATCAGCGCGCCGAGGCGGCAAAAAATATGGCCGTTGCCGAGGAGGAGTGTGCCGAACTGGGGTGGTGGTTCACGGAACAGGACCCGATTATTGAGGAAAACGGCACGGCGCTCACCAAATTGCAGCAACAGTTCAAGCGGGAGAGCTATTACGATTTTCTTGACGTCATCGAACGGGCCAAAGCCATTGCGGGCAGCTGCCAGCGGGCGCGCAAAACAAAAATTGAAGAGATTGAGGCCAGAAAAAACGCGCTGGAAAACACGCTGCAGAAATACCAGAACTTCTGGAACGGCTATGAATACAAACGCTATTTCAATTCCTTCCAGCAGTCACTTCTCGGCGTGGGCAAGGCCATCCATGAGGCGCAGACCCTGATCGCCCGGCAGCGGGGCCAGGAGTACCGGACCGCGGTCAATCTGCTTGATCAGGTGGATCGTTCCTTTGCCGCCCTGCTGGAACTGCAGGAAAAGATGCTGCTGACCCGGCTGGTATTAAACGGCTTGAAGCTCTATGTGAAAAAGATGATTATTGCCGAACTGGCCCTGTTTGCCGCCGGATTTGCCGTATTCATGCTGCTGCCCCTGGCCCTGCATGATGCCGATTCCTCAGGCCTGTACGGCATTATCAATAATCCTTCCCTGCAGAAAAAAAGCATGCTGATTGCGGCCCTTTTTCTGGTGCCCCTGCTTTCCCTGATCTGGACGGTGTGGCAGTTGAAGGACGAAAGGTGATTTGGGATTTGGGATTGCGGAATGCGGAATGCGGATTGAACATCAGCCATGAGCCATGAGCTATCAGCCATGAGCCATACGCCATCACCCGCCGACCACCCGGTTTCTGCCCTGCTGCTTGGCACTGTATAAGCGTTTGTCCGCCAGCTCCACCAGATCGTTCATGGTAACGGCGGGCAGCTCGCCGGCCGACGCCACCCCGGCGGAAATGGTGATGGGGATTTTTTCGCCCTGATAGACAAAGCCGTGGGCTTCGATCTTTCTGCGCAGCCGCTCGGCAAACTCCACCCCGCTCTGCACGCCGCCCTGGCAGATGCCGTAGAATTCCTCGCCGCCGTACCGGCCCACTTCATCCTCCTTGCGTTTGGTGGCGAGCATGACCGAGGCCATCTCCTCCAGGATGAAATCGCCGGCCAGATGGCCATGGATATCATTGACCTTCTTGAAAAAATCGATATCAAGCATCAGGAAGGAGAAATCGCGGATATGGCCGCGCTGTCGTTCGGCGATTTTCACCTCCAGGATGCGCTCCATGATCTTGCGCTGGGGCAGTCCGGTCAACTCGTCGAAATAACCGATTTTTTCCAGCAGCTCCTTCTGTTCCATCTCCTTGGTGACATAGGTGAGGCAGCCGAGGGAAAGAGAAACAGCGTCCTGCGGAAAGGTTTCGATGCGGCCCTGGTCTTTGAGCCAGATCACCTTGCCGCCGGCCAAGCCGATCTGGTAGACGGCATCCACCTGTCCCAGCTTCTTCACCTCTTCCCGCAGGTCGATTCTCTTGCCGGACAGCTGCTGCCGGGTCAGGACTTCTTCTTCCACCCCACTGCCCGCCTGGTCGGCATAGCGGTAGACCCGCCGGGCCAGGATGGACTCCCGGAATACCCTGGACACATTGATGCTGGTGCAGTCGAGCAGCTCGATGAAGCCGCGGGCCGCATACTCGTACCAGATGATATTTTCGCCTTCATTCCAGGCCGCCAGATAGGGCATGACCGGGTAGCCGCACTGCTCCATATTCTCGCCCGCGGCAAGGATCTCCCGCACCCTCTGCTTCAACGCCGGGCTGTAGTTGCCGAAAAGAACCCGGCCCACGTAATTGGCCGGTGTCTGCTGCGGAGTTTTCTTTTTCATGCTTGGCCCACCTGATCGCGTAAATAGCAAAACTATGTCGTTACCTGAAGGGGGTATTCCACCCGTTCCCTAGCCATTTTTGCATGTCATCCCGGCATGCATTCAGCCGGAATCCGGTTGTTCCGGGCAGATCTGGGCCCAGGCGTTCACCGGATGGCGAAAACGGAAACCAATTTTCCCTTCAGTGCACGACATCGAGCAACAAAAGCAAACCGGCCAACACTCCTGCCGTGATCCGTCAGGCAACGGATCGCGCCCCTTTGCTAACGACTATACGACAAAATTGTAGCGAAAGGATAATAATTGCTTCACGGTTTCAGCGGAAGAGTTGCACCTGGCGGTGGAAGGGTTACCGATCTTTTTGAGATGCCTTTTGCCGAGGTGTTCCTGTGGAGAGAAGAAGAAAAGCATTGCAGCGGAGTTTCCTTTGTTTCTGGAGTGTGTGGGAACTTGCCGAGGCGGACGGCGCCAACAACATCCTCCGCTACTACATCCACGGCCAGGGGCTCATGGCCATGATGACCCCGGCCGGCAACACCTACTGCTACCACTTCAACACCATCGGCAGCACCGTGGCCATGACCAATACGGCCCAGACGGTGGTCAACAGCTATGCCTACACACCGTTCGGCACCATTGCCAACCAGGTGGAGAACACCCCCCAGCCCTTCAAATTTGTGGGCCAACACGGCGTCATGGCGGAGCCCAACGGCTTTTACTACATGCGCGCCCGCTACTACGACCCGCAGGTCCGGCGGTTTATCTCCGAGGACCCATTGGGGTTTGACGGCGGGGATTTGAACTTGTATGCTTATGTCGGAAATAATCCGATTAATAGAACTGACCCAAGTGGCTTAGACGGGTTGATGCAGAAAATGTTTGGTGAGGACAAGTTTGAACCCCTTCCCGGTGCCGCAGAAAGAGCTGAACAGATTCGGAACGCTCCCCAAACTGATTATTCATCTGTATCAGGACCTCTAATAAAATATTCCGCCTTTCTTACTGGGGCTGCTGTGGCTACTGGTACAGGAAATCCTCAAGCAGGACTGTGGGCGGCTTGGGGTATGGAGTCAGCCCTAAGCTATCTGACAGGCGGACCAATTAGCGATCCAAAGCTAGGAATAGAGCTAATTAATCCTCCTTGTGCAAAATAGGCATAGCATCAATGATAAACCTTTTTATTGTAGGTTCAATATCTGCAATCTATCTTTTTGTAAGCTATCAAGCATTTGTAAATCAGCGAACATTTTGGCTATGGCCTACAATTTCAGGGTTCAGGACAAGAAAGACAAACATTTCCTCAAAGAGATACTCGAATTTAGTCGGAGTGCTTTCTCTAATTATTGGGGTCTTTTTTTTGTATCTATTTCTAAATTCCGCCTCATCACATCTGAATCTGTGATGATAGCGTAATGGTGAGGCGAAAACTGGACAGCTCGTAGGTTGGGGTGAGCTTGCGAACCCCAACAATCCAGGAGTCATGCGGTGGCAAGAATCCTAAGCTCATCCGTTGAAAAATATGTGCCAGCGGGAAGGACTCTAGGTGAAATACATGACCCGCTTGTTGGCGCACTCAGGAGCGCGGGCGTGCCCGATTGGCTTGCCAACATTCCCACAATGATACCCGCGTATGCGGCTGCCATAGGCACAGAAGTGTTGCGAACTTTTGGAATTCTCAATCAACCGACACCCTCTGCGCAACCAACTACATGCAAATGAACAAGCTCGATATTGCAATAGTGCGCGCCAGCATCGCGTTCACCGTATTTGCTGTGATTAGTGCCATCTTCTGCGGCCCAAGTTACGCAGAAGAGCTGCAGCCGAGGAGTGTTGCGGCTCCGGGCGATAGTGACCTGCAGAGCGGTCAAAAATTCGAGATCGTCGGAGAGCTCTATGCTCACGGTGTAATTACGGATCCCAGGTCTGGCAAGCTGTCATTCATTAGCGTGGTTCCGCTTCGACTTAGGGGACCTGAAATAATTTCAAGTCAACTGGTTCCTATTGGCAGCATACTTACCATAGTCGACAAAGAACCGAAGAAGAGAGCGTTTTTTGTCTTTCCATACCCAGATCGATATGTTGTTCACGTCAATACAATAGACGCGCCGGCAGGAATACCAGTGGTTATTGGACTCTCTCGTGGGATTGAAGGCAAATCGACTCCGCTCAATCCACTAATTTTCAAACCACTATTGGACCAGCCCCGTAGCCGGTAGCCCGTAGGCTGGGTTGAGCGTGCGAAACCCAGCAATAAAGAACAATCAAAAGGCGGTTAAGATTTTCATCTTAACCGCCTTTCGTCATTCCCGGCGGGCCACGGAAGCCGGACAACCACCCAACCCATCCCCGCCGCACTGCCCCGCGCCCGGCTGCAACCACCATCCGATAAAGCCAGCGGCTGGAAGCCGGCGGTGGAGGGCTGGCACCCCGCAAGGGGGTATAAACTCCAAGCGTGCTTCAATGTCGCATAAGGACCGGCTTATGTCTTAGCGGCCCAGCAGACCAGGAAAGAGGAGAACAAAACCACCGGCGGCCACACCATAACAAGCCTGTGGGGGTATTGGGGACGTCCATTACATTATAAATTGATCATTGCCAGGCGAGGTGCTATTCTCGCAGCATGGCACGTAAATCTCGCATAGATGCTCCAGGTGCGCTGCATCATATCATCTGCCGGGGAAGCGAGCGGAAGCCCATATTCCGGGACGATGAGGCTCGCGACCGTCTTTTGGAGCGGCTCGGCGCTATTCTGCTTGATACCTCCACCTCCTGTTTCGCCAGAGCTCTCATCCCGAATCATTTTCATCTTCTCCTGCGGACAGGTGCCGTACCCATCGCCACCGTCATGAGGCGTCTTCTCACCGGCTACGCCGTCACCTTCAACCATCGGCATGGACGGCATGGACAACTTTTTCAAAATCGTTATAAATCGATTCTCTGCGAGGAAGAGACGTATCTTCTGGAGCTTGTCCGCTATATCCACCTGAATTCTGTCCGCGCCCGGTTGGTAGCTGACGTGGATGCTCTCGAACAGTACCCCTACTCCGGGCATGCCGTGTTGACTGGTAAGAACAACAATGACTGGCAGGATGCGGAGTATATTCTTGCCCGGTTTGTCAAAAATTTTTCAAGGGCCAGACAAAAGTACAGGGAATTCATGCACGATGGTGTGGTAATGGGAAAACGGCCGGAGTTGACAGGGGGCGGTCTCATCCGTAGCCTGGGCGGTTGGCAGGCCGCGAAGAAATCCTCGAACAAGATGGATTCAAAGCTTATATCAGGTAGGAATATGCTAATACTTCAAGCAGTTATCGGAATACTGCAGTCATGGTTCGTTTTATATGCGACTTGGTGGATGTTTTCATATTATACAGGCAGAATCGGTTTTTCCGGCCAAGCAGAAGAAAGACGTAAGCGTAAGGTTAAAAAATTTGGGTGGTTATTTATATTTTGTATTGTAATTACATTGTTTGCGGGAGTGATATTGTTAATATCCAAATTATGCCAGTTAATAATATTATTGATTTGATCAAAAAAATCATATAGTTGCTTTATCAAGCGAAACACCAGCTATGAAAAAATACTCCCCCACTCCTTCATCCTGACGGTTTTAGCTTCGGCCATAATTATGGCCTTGGGCTATGCTCTGTTCACCAATGATCTGCCGTTTTTCGAGGGCAAAGAAAAAAGCGAACCTATTCAAACTCAAACCCATTCAACAATTTTACCAAAAACACTGGCCGAGGTAACCAGGAAGTCGGAGTCCAAGCTGGACCCTAAAGCAATACTGGACGCGAATAGTGCCGCAGTCCAAGAAAAAGCCGAAAAAATGAAGGATCAGGAAAAAACGGCGCAAATCTCCGAGCCGCTCACCGATGTCGCCCCTCCGCCGCCGGAAGTCGATGTCGCAGCTCGTAGGTTGGGGTGAGCTTGCGAACCCCAACAATCCAGGAGTCATGCGGTGGCAAGAATCCTCTTCTTGCCGCCTTTTTCTTCTCTTGGCGTGCAAAGTCGACTTGACCCACTCGCCATCACCCCGCCCTGGGTAGCCAATGAAGAGTTCACCGGCGCAGTCCGGTACAACGGCTGATTGGCGTCTTACTTTCCTTCGTAGGCGGCAATAAATTCATCGACTGAGATTCCGGCCTGCTTGATAGCGCTTCTGAGTGTGCCGAGGGTAAGTTCTTTGTGCCGGGGGATGACACATCCCTTATCATTCCGGCGCATCACCACATGGCTGCCTTTCTGGCGTGCTTGATAAAAGCCGAGTTTCAAGAAAATTTTGATGGCTTCATCGCCTGAGATCTTGGGCAACTCAGGCATGAGCAGGCACTTCAAAGGTGGTAAGGATGGGCCGGTAGGCATGCTTCATGGGAAATTCCTCAAGATACAACTCCGTCGCTTCCTGAAGATTTTTCACTGCTTCTTCGATGCTCTCCCCCTGGCTGGCCGTTCCCACCTC